>NZ_JAWNCA010000019.1:0-99150 GCF_034106185.1 Enterobacter sp. 296B2
TAGCGCGGTGGTCCCACCTGACCCCATGCCGAACTCAGAAGTGAAACGCCGTAGCGCCGATGGTAGTGTGGGGTCTCCCCATGTGAGAGTAGGGAACTGCCAGGCATCAAACAAGAAGAACCCCGTACCGTAAGGTGCGGGGTTTTTTGCTTTTGTTTTTCACCCCTCTTCCTGAAACTTTCTCACCTTACGCTTGCAGGCTCGACATTCCGATAGTTTCTGGGTATCGTTAGCTATCTGGATGTCTAAACGTTTATACGTATGCTGTGAGGATATTAAGTTATGCCGATTCGGGTGCAGGACGAGCTACCAGCCGTCAATTTCTTGCGTGAAGAAAACGTCTTCGTGATGACGGCTTCGCGTGCGACAGGTCAGGAAATTCGCCCGCTGAAGGTGCTTATTCTCAATCTGATGCCAAAAAAGATCGAAACAGAAAACCAGTTCCTGCGTCTTCTGTCGAACTCCCCGTTGCAGGTTGATATCCAGCTGCTGAGGATCGATGCCCGTGAGTCACGCAACACGCCTTCTGAGCATCTGAACAACTTCTACTGTAACTTCGATGACATTCAGGGGGAAAACTTCGACGGACTGATTGTAACCGGCGCGCCGCTTGGCCTGGTGGAATTTAACGATGTCGCCTACTGGCCGCAGATCAAACAGGTGCTGGAGTGGGCAAAAGATCACGTCACGTCTACGCTGTTTGTCTGTTGGGCGGTACAGGCTGCACTCAACATTCTCTACGGTATTCCCAAACAGACCCGCACTGAAAAGCTCTCTGGCGTATACGAACACCACATTCTTCATCCACATGCGTTGCTGACGCGCGGGTTTGACGACTCCTTCCTGGCCCCGCATTCTCGCTACGCCGATTTCCCGGCCCAGCTGATTCGTGACTACACCGATCTGGAGATCCTGGCCGAAACGGAAGATGGAGATGCCTACCTGTTTGCCAGCAAGGATAAGCGTATCGCCTTTGTGACCGGGCATCCTGAGTACGATCCGCATACCCTTGCGTCAGAGTATTTCCGTGATGTCGAGGCGGGCCTTAATCCGGATGTGCCGTACAACTATTTCCCGAAAAACGATCCGCAAAACAAACCGAGAGCGACCTGGCGCAGCCACGGAAATTTGCTGTTCACCAACTGGCTCAACTATTACGTCTACCAGATTACACCGTACGATCTTCGCCACATGAATCCGACGCTGGAGTAATCTTCTGCGTGAAACGATCCTAAAGCGTTTCAGCTATTCAGATCAGGCACCTTCGGGTGCCTTTTTTATTTCCGAAATATCACTCATCATTCGATAAAACTTTAATTCCAATTAAATCAAGAAATTAATTGCGATTAACAATTAAAATGGAAATTGTTTTTGATTTTGTAAAAAATATAGATAGTCTTAATTCTGCTGAGCGAAAACTACCCAACGATCTTTCGTTCGCATCGGGGGCGTGATTTTGGATCTTTGATGAGGAGCAGAGTAATGACTCAACAGGCAACGACGGTCGATGAACTGGCCTTTACCCAGCCGTATGGCGAGCAAGAACAGCAAGTGTTGACGGCGGAAGCGGTAGAATTTCTGACTGAACTGGTGACCCGCTTTACGCCACAGCGTAATAAGCTGCTGGCGGCGCGCATTCATCAGCAGCAGGAAATTGACGATGGCAAGTTGCCTGGCTTCATTTCGGAAACCGCTTCCATTCGCCGCGGTGAGTGGAAAATCCGCGGCATCCCTGAAGATTTACAGGATCGACGCGTTGAGATCACCGGTCCGGTAGAGCGCAAAATGGTGATCAACGCCATGAACGCCAACGTTAAAGTCTTTATGGCCGATTTTGAAGACTCGCTGGCACCAGACTGGAACAAAGTTATCGACGGGCAGATCAACCTGCGCGACGCCGTGAACGGCACCATCAGCTATACCAACGAAGCCGGGAAAATCTACCAGCTCAAACCGAATCCGGCGGTGCTGATCTGTCGCGTACGCGGTCTGCACCTGCCTGAAAAACATGTCACATGGCGTGGGGAAGCCATTCCGGGCAGCCTGTTTGATTTCGCACTCTATTTCTTCCACAACTACAAGAACCTGCTGGCAAAAGGCAGCGGACCTTATTTCTACCTGCCAAAAACGCAGGCCTGGCAGGAAGCGGCCTGGTGGAGTGAGGTGTTCAGCTATGCGGAAGATCGTTTCAACCTGCCGCGCGGCACCATCAAGGCCACGCTGCTGATTGAAACGCTGCCTGCGGTATTCCAGATGAATGAAATTCTGCACGCCCTGCGCGATCACATTGTCGGCCTGAACTGTGGACGCTGGGACTATATCTTCAGCTACATCAAAACTCTCAAAAATTATCCCGATCGCGTGCTGCCGGATCGTCAGGTTGTGACCATGGATAAACCGTTCCTGAGCGCCTACTCGCGTCTGCTGATCAAAACCTGCCATAAGCGCGGCGCCTTTGCGATGGGCGGCATGGCGGCATTCATTCCGAGCAAAGACGCGGAGCGCAATAATCAGGTGCTCAACAAGGTGAAAGCCGATAAAGAGCTTGAAGCCCGTAACGGTCACGACGGCACGTGGATTGCACATCCGGGTCTGGCCGATACGGCGATGGAGGTCTTCAACCGCGTGCTCGGCGATAACAAAAACCAGCTGTTTGTCACGCGCGAAGAAGATGCCCCAACGGCTGAAGAACAGCTGCTGGCGCCATGCGCAGGTGAGCGTACGGAAGAGGGCATGCGTGCCAATATCCGCGTCGCGGTCCAGTACATCGAGGCGTGGATCTCCGGCAACGGCTGCGTGCCTATCTACGGCCTGATGGAAGATGCCGCCACGGCGGAAATCTCTCGTACCTCCATCTGGCAGTGGATCCACCATCAAAAAACGCTCAGCAACGGCAAGCCGGTGACAAAAGCGCTGTTCCGCCAGATGCTGGCCGAAGAGATGCGGGTGATCCAGGACGAGCTGGGTGAGCACCGCTTCAGCAGCGGACGTTTTGATGACGCCGCGCGCCTGATGGAGCAAATCACCACATCAGATGACTTAATCGACTTCCTGACCCTGCCGGGCTACCGCTTCCTGGCGTAACTCACCACATAACAATATGGAGCATCTGCACATGAAAACCCGTACCCAACAAATCGAAGAGTTAAAGAAAGAGTGGACACAACCTCGCTGGGAAGGCATCCGCCGTCCTTACAGCGCGGAGGAAGTGGTGAAATTACGCGGCTCGGTCAACCCGGAATGCACGCTGGCACAGAACGGTGCGGCGAAAATGTGGAAGCTGCTGCACGCCGGCTCTAAAAAAGGCTACATCAATAGCCTCGGCGCGCTGACCGGCGGTCAGGCGCTGCAGCAGGCGAAGGCCGGTATTGAAGCTATCTACCTCTCCGGCTGGCAGGTCGCGGCGGACGCCAACCTGGCCTCCAGCATGTACCCGGATCAGTCGCTCTATCCGGCAAACTCCGTGCCGTCGGTGGTGGATCGGATCAACAATACCTTCCGTCGTGCGGATCAGATCCAGTGGGCCGCCGGTATCGAACCTGGCGATCCGCGCTTTACTGACTACTTCCTGCCGATCGTCGCGGATGCGGAAGCGGGCTTCGGCGGTGTGCTGAACGCCTTCGAGCTGATGAAATCGATGATTGAGGCCGGTGCAGCGGCCGTTCACTTCGAAGACCAACTGGCGTCAGTGAAAAAATGCGGACACATGGGCGGTAAGGTGCTCGTTCCGACTCAGGAAGCGATTCAGAAGCTGGTTGCCGCGCGTCTGGCTGCTGACGTGCTCGGCGTGCCGACGCTGGTGATTGCCCGTACCGATGCGGACGCGGCGGACCTGATCACCTCTGACTGCGACCCGTACGACAGCGAATTCATTACCGGCGAGCGCACCAGCGAAGGCTTCTACCGCACCCATGCCGGCATTGAACAGGCGATCAGCCGCGGCCTGGCGTACGCCCCCTATGCGGACCTGGTCTGGTGTGAAACCTCTACGCCGGATCTGGCGCTGGCAAAACGCTTTGCCGACGCCATCCACGCGAAGTTCCCGGGAAAACTGCTGGCCTACAACTGCTCGCCGTCCTTCAACTGGCAGAAAAAGCTGGATGACAAAACCATCGCCAGCTTCCAGCAGCAGCTGTCCGACATGGGCTACAAATACCAGTTCATCACCCTGGCAGGCATCCACAGCATGTGGTTCAACATGTTCGACCTGGCGCATGCCTATGCGCAGGGCGAGGGCATGAAGCACTACGTTGAGAAGGTGCAGCAGCCGGAGTTTGCCGCGGGTAAAGACGGCTACACCTTCGTGTCTCACCAGCAGGAGGTGGGCACCGGCTACTTTGATAATGTGACCACGATTATTCAGGGCGGCACCTCCTCCGTCACCGCCTTAACGGGTTCAACGGAAGAAGCACAGTTCTAATCTTTTCCCCCTCTCCCCTCCGGGGAGAGGGTTGGGTAAGGGGAATATATGTCGCGTGGCCTGGAATTACTGATTGCCCAAACTATTTTGCAGGGCTTCGATGCCCAGTATGGTCGTTTTCTTGAAGTGACATCCGGCGCGCAGCAGCGCTTCGAACATGCAGACTGGCATGCGGTTCAGCAGGCCATGAAGCAGCGTATCCATCTTTATGACCACCACGTGGGTCTGGTGGTGGAGCAGCTGCGCTGTATTACCGACGGTAAAAGCCCGGACGCGGAATTTTTACTGCGCGTGAAAGAGCATTACACCCATCTGTTACCCGACTACCCTCGCTTCGAGATTGCGGAGAGCTTTTTCAACTCCGTCTATTGCCGGTTATTTGACCACCGCTCGTTATCTCCTGAGCGGTTATTTATTTTTAGCTCCCAGCCGGAGCGACGCTTTCGTTCCATTCCGCGTCCGCTGGCGAAAGACTTCTTTCCCGATCGCGGATGGGAAAAGCTCCTGCACCGCGTATTAACCGATTTGCCGCTGCGCCTGCCCTGGGAGAATAAAACCCGGGATATCGGCTATATCCACGCGCATCTCAATGAAACCTTCGGCGAGGCGGTGCTTAGCCGTAGCCATTTGCAGGTTGCCAACGAGCTTTTCTACCGTAATAAAGCCGCCTGGCTGGTGGGCAAATTGGTTACGCCGACGGCCATCGTGCCGTTTCTGTTACCGATCCACCGTACCGACAACGGGGAACTGTTTGTCGATACCTGCCTGACTACCAGCGCCGAGGCCAGCATCGTGTTTGGCTTCGCCCGCTCCTATTTCATGGTATACGCCCCGCTGCCTGCCGCCCTTGTGGAGTGGCTGCGCGAGATCCTGCCCGGTAAAACCACCGCCGAGCTGTATATGGCGATTGGCTGCCAGAAGCACGCCAAAACGGAAAGCTACCGGGAATACTTGCGCTACGTCACCACGGCCGATGAGCAGTTTATCGAAGCGCCCGGCATTCGCGGTATGGTGATGCTGGTCTTCACGCTTCCGGGTTTTGACCGGGTCTTTAAGGTGATAAAAGACAGATTCGCGCCGCAGAAAGAGATGAGCGCCGCGCACGTCCGCGCCTGCTATCAGCTGGTTAAAGAGCACGACCGCGTCGGGCGCATGGCGGATACCCAGGAGTTCGAAAACTTTGTGCTGGATAAACAGCAGATCGACCCGGCGCTGATGACGCTTTTGATGCAGGAAGCGCCCGCGAAAATTACCGATCTGGGTGACAAAATTGTGATAAGCCATCTCTACATTGAGCGCCGCATGGTGCCGCTAAATATCTGGCTTGAGCAGTCCGACGGTCAGGCGCTGCGGGATGCCATTGAAGAATACGGCAACGCGATTCGCCAGCTGGCCGCCGCCAATATTTTCCCGGGCGACATGCTGTTTAAAAACTTCGGCGTCACCCGGCACGGGCGGGTAGTGTTCTACGATTACGACGAAATTTGCTACATGACCGAAGTGAACTTCCGCGATATCCCAGCACCACGTTACCCGGAGGATGAGCTCTCCAGCGAGCCGTGGTACAGCGTTTCACCGGGAGATGTGTTTCCTGAAGAGTTTCGCCACTGGCTGTGTGCCGACCCGCGCATCGGCCCGCTATTTGAAGAGATGCATGAGGATCTGTTCCGCGCCAGCTACTGGCGCGGGCTGCAAACGCGGATCAAAAATGGGCACGTGGAAGATGTGTATGCCTACCGCCGCAAGCAGCGGTTTTGCATCCGGTTTTCTCCCTCTCCCTGTGGGAGAGGGCCGGGGTGAGGGCATCAGGCCGCACTCAATCTTAACGAATCCCACCGTACGCCAGCGTCACCTCTTTCGCCGCCTTAATCACCAGCGCGCCCAGCTCGGTCACGCGGTCGTCGGTCATACGTGAGATGGGGCCAGAGATGGAGATCGCGGCGAACGGCTCGCGGTGCTCGTCAAAAATGCAGGATGCCAGGCAGCGCAGGCCCAGGGCATGTTCTTCATCATCAAACGAATAGCCGCGCTTGCGGGTTAACGCCAGATCTTCTTTCAGATGCACCGGCGACACCAGCGTGGCGTGGGTGTAGGCGTGCAGACCTTTGCGGTGCAGCAGCCCCGTCACCTGCTCTTCGCTCAGCTGCGAGAGAAACGCTTTCCCTGCGCCGGACGCGTGCATCGGCAGTTTGCCGCCAATCGGTGCGGACATACGCATCAACTGCGTACACTGCACCTGGTCGATGATAATCGCCTGATGGTCGCTCTGGTCCAGCACCGCCAGGTTCACCGTCTCGCCGGACTCCTCCATCAGCTTGCGCAGAATCGGATGCACAATCGCCAGCAGGTTACGGCTCTGCAGGAAGCTGCTGCCCACGATAAACGCGTGTGCGCCCACCGCCCAGTGCCCCAGCTCGCCTACCTGGCGGACAAAGCCCAACTGCTGCATGGTGGTCAGCAGGCGGTGCGTGGTGGAGTTCGGCAGGCCAGCCTGCTGGGCCAGCTCCGTCAGGGCTACGCTGCCGTGCGACTCGGCTATCCATTCCAGCAGCTTCAAACCGCGCGTGAGCGACTGAACCTGTCCGCCAGGTTGTGCGGCAGTGGTGGCGGCAGGTTTTCTGCCGCGTTTAGCGGGAACGGTCGCGACCATGACGATCTCCTTTTTCTGTATCGTGGAAATCATTTTCGTTTTATTTGGTGGATTTGCAACCGCTTTCCTGACTGATCGGAGGAGTGATGGTGAACATGTCTCATGTTACCGCAGTGTGACTTTTCCACCCTGCGAGATTGTGCCAGTATGGAACGCAGCCTTTTGGCCTTGTTGAGCGTTGTCGGGAGCAAGTGTGAGCAGCAAAGTAGAGCAACTGCGTGCGCAGTTAAATGAACGAATTCTGGTGCTGGACGGCGGCATGGGCACCATGATCCAGGGCTATCGTCTGAGTGAAGACGATTTCCGCGGCGAGCGCTTTGCCGACTGGCCCTGCGACCTCAAAGGGAACAACGACCTGCTGGTGCTCAGCAAGCCGTCCGTGATTAAGGATATCCACAACGCCTACTTCGAAGCGGGTGCGGATATCGTTGAAACCAACACCTTCAACTCGACAACCATCGCCATGGCGGATTACCAGATGGAATCCCTGTCGGCGGAGATCAACTTTGAAGCCGCGAAGCTGGCGCGCGCCTGCGCCGACGAGTGGACGGCCCGCACGCCGGATAAGCCGCGCTACGTTGCCGGGGTGCTGGGCCCGACGAACCGCACTGCGTCGATTTCACCGGACGTCAATGACCCGGCGTTTCGCAACATCACCTTTGACCAGCTGGTTGCCGCCTACCGCGAATCGACCAAAGCGCTGGTGGAAGGCGGCTCCGACCTGATCCTGATTGAAACCGTATTCGACACCCTCAACGCCAAGGCCGCGATTTACGCGGTGAAAGAGGAGTTCGAGGCGCTGGGCGTTGACCTGCCGATCATGATTTCCGGCACCATCACCGACGCCTCCGGCCGCACCCTGTCCGGCCAGACAACCGAAGCGTTTTATAACTCACTGCGTCACGCTGAAGCGCTCTCCTTCGGCCTGAACTGCGCGCTGGGGCCGGACGAACTGCGCCAGTACGTGCAGGAGCTTTCGCGCATCGCGGAATGCTACGTCACCGCGCACCCGAACGCTGGTCTGCCGAACGCGTTCGGTGAATACGATCTGGATGCCGACACTATGGCGGCGCAAATCCGCGAGTGGGCCGAGTCTGGCTTCCTGAATATCGTCGGCGGCTGCTGCGGCACCACGCCGGAGCACATCGCCGCCATGAGCCATGCGGTAGCGGGTCTTCCGCCACGCAAGCTGCCCGAGCTTCCCGTTGCCTGTCGTCTGTCCGGCCTGGAGCCGTTGACCATCGGCGACGACAGCCTGTTTGTGAACGTGGGTGAACGTACTAACGTCACCGGGTCTGCAAAGTTCAAGCGTCTGATCAAAGAAGAGAAGTACAGCGAGGCGCTGGACGTTGCCCGCCAGCAGGTGGAAAGCGGCGCACAGATTATCGATATCAACATGGACGAGGGGATGCTCGACGCCGAAGCGGCGATGGTGCGTTTCCTCAACCTGATCGCCGGTGAGCCGGACATCGCCCGCGTGCCGATCATGATCGACTCCTCCAAGTGGGAAGTCATCGAAAAAGGGCTGAAGTGCATTCAGGGTAAAGGCATCGTCAACTCTATCTCGATGAAAGAAGGCGTTGATATCTTTATCCACCACGCGAAGATGGTCCGCCGCTACGGTGCCGCCGTGGTGGTGATGGCCTTTGACGAAGTGGGCCAGGCGGATACCCGCGAGCGCAAAATCGAGATTTGCCGCCGCGCGTACAATATTTTGACCGAAGAGGTGGGCTTCCCGCCGGAAGACATCATCTTTGACCCGAACATCTTCGCCGTCGCGACCGGGATTGAAGAGCACAATAACTACGCCCAGGACTTTATCGGGGCGTGTGAAGATATTAAACGCGAGCTGCCACATGCGCTGATCTCCGGCGGCGTGTCGAACGTGTCGTTCTCCTTCCGCGGCAACGATCCGGTGCGAGAAGCGATCCACGCCGTGTTCCTCTATTACGCCATCCGCAACGGGATGGACATGGGGATCGTCAACGCCGGACAGCTGGCGATTTATGACGACCTCCCTGCCGAGTTGCGCGACGCCGTCGAGGACGTGATCCTTAACCGCCGCGACGACGCGACCGAGCGGTTGCTGGATTTGGCCGAAAAATACCGTGGCAGCAAGTCGGATGACGCAGCCAACGTTCAGCAGGCCGAATGGCGCTCCTGGGACGTGAAAAAGCGTCTGGAATACTCGCTGGTGAAAGGGATTACCGAGTTCATTGAGCAGGATACCGAGGAAGCGCGTCAGCAGGCAGCCCGTCCGATTGAAGTGATTGAAGGCCCGCTGATGGACGGCATGAACGTGGTCGGCGATCTCTTCGGCGAGGGCAAAATGTTCCTGCCGCAGGTGGTGAAATCCGCCCGCGTCATGAAGCAGGCCGTCGCCTATCTGGAACCGTTTATCGAAGCCAGCAAAGAGAAAGGCTCCAGCAACGGTAAAATGGTTATCGCCACCGTGAAGGGTGACGTGCACGACATCGGCAAAAATATCGTCGGCGTGGTGCTGCAGTGTAATAACTACGAAATTATCGACCTTGGCGTGATGGTCCCGGCGGATAAAATTCTTAAGACCGCGCGCGAAGTGAACGCCGACCTGATTGGTCTCTCCGGGCTGATCACCCCGTCGCTGGACGAGATGGTCAACGTGGCTAAGGAGATGGAGCGTCAGGGCTTCACCATTCCGTTATTGATTGGCGGGGCGACCACCTCGAAAGCGCACACGGCGGTGAAAATCGAGCAGAACTACAGCGGCCCGACGGTCTACGTGCAGAACGCCTCGCGCACGGTGGGCGTGGTCTCCGCGCTGCTCTCCGACGCCCAGCGCGACGACTTTGTGGCGCGCACCCGCAAAGAGTACGAAACCGTCCGCATCCAGCACGGACGTAAGAAACCGCGCACCCCGCCTGTTTCACTTCAGGCGGCGCGCGATAACGATCTGGCCTTTGACTGGTCCAGCTATACGCCACCGGTCGCGCACCGTCTGGGTGTGCAGGACGTGACGGCCAGCATCGAAACGCTGCGTAACTACATCGACTGGACGCCGTTCTTTATGACCTGGTCGTTGGCGGGCAAATATCCGCGCATCCTGGAAGATGAGGTGGTAGGCGAGGAGGCGAAGCGCCTGTTTAAAGATGCCAACGACATGCTCGACACGCTGAGCGCAGAGAAAACCCTCAACCCGCGCGGCGTGGTGGGCCTGTTCCCGGCGAACCGCGTGGGCGATGACGTGGAAATCTACCGCGATGAAACCCGCACCCACGTGCTGGCGGTCAGCCGCCATCTGCGCCAGCAAACCGAAAAAGTGGGCTTTGCCAACTACTGCCTGGCGGATTTCGTCGCGCCGAAGCTGAGCGGGAAAGCCGACTATATCGGTGCGTTTGCGGTAACCGGCGGGCTGGAAGAAGACGCCCTGGCGGACGCGTTCGAAGCGCAGCACGATGATTACAACAAAATCATGGTGAAAGCGATTGCCGATCGCCTGGCGGAAGCGTTCGCCGAGTACCTCCACGAGCGCGTGCGCAAGGTGCACTGGGGCTATGCGGCGAATGAGAACCTCAGCAACGAGGAGCTGATCCGCGAAAACTACCAGGGCATTCGCCCTGCGCCGGGCTATCCGGCCTGCCCGGAGCACACCGAAAAAGGCACCATCTGGAAACTGCTGGACGTAGAAGCCCATACCGGCATGAAGCTCACCGAGTCGTTCGCCATGTGGCCGGGCGCGTCCGTGTCCGGCTGGTACTTTAGCCATCCGGACAGCAAGTACTTCGCCGTGGCGCAACTGCAGCGGGATCAGATCGAAGATTACGCCCTGCGCAAAGGCATGAGCGTGTCAGACGTCGAGCGCTGGCTGGCGCCGAATCTGGGCTACGACGCGGACTAACGTCACTTTTCCTTACAACAAACAGGGCACCTCAACGGTGCCCTGTCTCTTTCTTACGTTTAAACCCTTATACTTAATCATAAAATCTATAACGATAAGGAGAACCCACTTCCGTGCTGACGTTGTTACATTTGCTTTCGGCAGTCGCACTGCTCGTATGGGGCACCCATATTGTCCGCACCGGCGTGATGCGCGTGTTTGGCGCGCGCTTACGTACCGTTCTCAGCGGCAGCGTTGAGAAGAAGCCGCTCGCCTTCTGCGCGGGTATCGGCGTGACGGCGCTGGTGCAAAGCAGCAATGCCACCACCATGCTCGTCACCTCGTTCGTGGCGCAGGATCTGGTCGCGCTCGCCCCGGCGCTGGTGATCGTGCTGGGCGCTGACGTCGGCACCGCGCTGATGGCGCGTATCCTGACCTTTGACCTCTCGTGGCTGTCGCCGCTGCTGATTTTTATTGGCGTCATTTTCTTCCTTGGCCGCAAGCAGACGCGTGCCGGGCAGCTCGGACGCGTCGGCATTGGCCTCGGTCTCATCCTGCTGGCGCTGGAGCTGATCGTGCAGGCGGTGACGCCTATCACCCAGGCGAACGGCGTGCAGGTGATCTTCGCCTCGCTGACAGGTGACATCATGCTGGATGCGCTGATCGGGGCAGTGTTTGCCATCATCAGCTACTCCAGCCTGGCAGCCGTGCTGCTGACGGCCACGCTCACCGCAGCAGGCGCGATCTCCTTCCCGGTAGCGCTGTGTCTGGTGATAGGCGCTAACCTCGGCTCTGGCCTGCTGGCAATGCTCAACAACAGCGCCGCCAATGCCGCTGCACGTCGCGTGGCGCTCGGGAGCCTGCTGTTTAAGCTGGTGGGCAGCCTGATTATTCTGCCGTTTGTACACCCGCTGGCGAACCTGATGGACAACCTCCCCCTGCCGAAAGCGGAGCTGGTGATCTACTTCCACGTGTTCTATAACCTGGTGCGCTGTCTGGCGATGGTGCCGTTTGCCGCACCGATGGCCCGCTTCTGCGAGAGGCTTATCAGCGACGAACCGGAGCTGGACGCGCGCCTTAAGCCGAAGCATCTGGATACTTCCGTGCTGGATACCCCCGCGTTGGCTATCGCTAACGCCGCCCGCGAAACGCTGCGCATGGGCGACGCGATGGAAACCATGCTCGAAGGGCTGAAAAAGGTGATGCACGGCGAGCCGCGCGAGGAGAAGGAGCTGCGCAGGCTGGCGGACGACATCAACGTGCTGTATACCGCCATCAAGCTCTATCTGGCGCGTATCCCGCAGGACGAGCTGGCGGAGGAGGAATCCCGCCGGTGGGCGGAAATCATCGAGATGTCGCTCAACCTCGAGCAGGCCTCGGATATCGTCGAGCGTATGGGCAGCGAAATCGCCGATAAATCGCTGGCCGCGCGTCGGGCGTTCTCCGTTGAAGGGCTGAAGGAGCTGGAAGCGCTCCACGAACAACTGGTGAGCAACCTCAAGCTGGCGATGTCGGTCTTCTTCTCCAGCGACGTACCGAGCGCTCGCCGCCTGCGCCGCAACAAGCATCGTTTCCGCATCCTCAACCGCCGCTATTCGCACGCCCACGTTGAGCGTCTGCACCAGCAGAACGTGCAGAGCATCGAAACCAGTTCGCTGCATCTGGGGCTGCTCGGGGATATGAAGCGTCTCAACTCGTTGTTCTGCGCGGTGGCGTACAGCGTGATGGAGCAGCCGGATGAAGACGACGAGCGGGGTGAGTATTAATCTCCGGCATGTTTGATTGTTAGCCCAAGACCCAATGCTTTCATGACCGCCAGAGTGGTTTTAAGCGTTGGGTTTCCTTTCTCACTGAACGATCGATACAGTTGTTCTCGTGATAGACCCGTTTGCTGTGAAATGGTCGACATTCCTTTCGCGCGCGCGATGACGCCCAGCGCTTTAGCAATATACGCTGAGTCGCCAGTTTCTAATGCATCAGCCATAAATACGGCGATTTCCTCGTCATCCACCAGCGCGTTTGCTGGATCGTAGGATGTTAATTTATGCATGCTCATTCACTCCTGCCATTGGGATACATTGCTCAGCATTTTTGCCACATGTATGTCTCTGGCCTGGCTGCTTTTGTCACCACCACATAACAGCACGATGATGCAATTGCCCTGGTCTTTAAAATAAATTCTGTAGCCTGGACCATAGTGGATCCTCAGCTCACTTATACCTTCCCCAACGGGTTTAATGTCGCCCGCTAAACCATTTGCCAACCGAAAGAGGCGGGAAGCGATAATGGTCTTCGCTCGCCGATCTTTTAAGTTTTGCTCCCAGCGTTGGAAGGATTCTGTCTGAACAATCTCCTTCATATTACTCCCTGTAATTTATAAACTACAAATTAATTGTTTCTGGAGAGTAAAACTAAAAGGAGTTAGCACAAGGATAAATGGCCTGACGCTAAATCCTGAAAGCGTCTCGCAAACTAAAAAACCCGCTTCAGTTACCTTCAGCTAATCTTTTTTTTCGGCCCAAACCTAAGGTATATTTCGCCCTTCACAGGAGAAACTATGCTGCCAACTCAATCAACCCGATTAAACAAATACATTAGCGAGAGCGGGATCTGCTCACGTCGCGAGGCTGACCGTTACATTGAACAAGGTAACGTGTTTCTTAACGGCAAACGCGCCACCATCGGCGATCAGGTGGTCCCTGGCGATGTGGTTAAAGTGAATGGTCAGCTCATCGAACCGCGTGATGCAGAAGACCTGGTGTTTATCGCGTTGAACAAACCGGTTGGGATTGTCAGCACCACGGAAGACGGCGAGCGGGACAACATCGTTGATTTCGTGAACCACAGCAGCCGCATCTTCCCGATTGGCCGTCTGGATAAAGACTCTCAGGGGCTGATTTTCCTCACCAATCACGGCGATCTGGTCAACAAAATCCTGCGTGCCGGTAACGACCACGAGAAAGAGTACATTGTGACGGTAAATAAGCCGGTCACGGACGAATTTATTCGCGGCATGGGCGCCGGTGTGCCGATCCTCGGTACCGTCACGAAGAAGTGTAAGGTTAAGAAAGAAGCACCGTTCGCGTTCCGCATTACGCTGGTGCAGGGCCTGAACCGCCAGATCCGCCGCATGTGCGAGTACTTCGGCTATGAAGTGACGAAGCTGGAACGCACGCGCATCATGAACGTCAGCCTGTCCGGTATTCCGCTGGGCGAGTGGCGCGACTTAACGGATGACGAGCTGATTGAACTGTTCAAGCTTATCGAGAACTCCTCGTCCGAGGCGAAGCCGAAAGCTAAAGCAAAACCGAAAACGCAGGCGATTAAGCGCCCGGTGGTGAAGGCGCCGCAGGCGGAAGAGAAAGGGCGAGGCAAGCCGGGCAACGGGAAGCGATTTACCCAGCCAGGCCGTAAAAAGAAAGGGCGCTAACTAGCGCCTTCCACGGGTAGAGGTATTGGCCGACCAGGAAAAGGTCGCCTCTGCATCCGGTTTATAAGCCTGCTCTTTTTTCAGCTTGCGGGCTTTTTTGGCCGCGGCGTCACGCTGCGCCATCAGCTTATCGATGTACTCTTTTTTCACCTGATTGGTTTCGGCGTTCGTCAGCGTGCGGCCATGCGCGATGCGGGCGCGGTCGAGAAGCGTTTTAAGTTCACGCTGCTCCGCTTCCGTCATGTCTTTCTGGGTCAAACGTGGTGTAGCCATTGCTGAAGCCTCCTGATAGAGAGGCTTCAGTGTAAAGCAAGCAGCGTAAATTAACCCTGCTTCACCGCATCTTTTTTCGTTTGTTCATCAATCGGTTTGCCGGACCAGTAGCCCGCCAGCAGCGAGCCGGAGAGATTATGCCAGACGGAGAACAGCGCGCCCGGCAGGGCCGCCAGCGGCGAGAAGTAAATTTTACCCAGCGCCGCCGCCAGGCCGGAGTTCTGCATGCCTACCTCGATAGCCAGCGTGCGGCAGGTGGACTCGTCAAAGCCAAACAGCTTCCCGCCCCAGTAGCCGCCCAGCAGGCCAATCGTGTTATGCAGCACCACGGCGACGATCACCACAATGCCTACGGAAGCAATGTGCGATGCGGAACCCGCCACCACGGCGCTAATGATCGCCAGAATGCAGACCATCGAAAACGCGGGCAGGTATGGCTCAACGGCCTTCACTACGCGCGGGAAAAGATGGTGAATGACCAGCCCCAGCGCAATCGGGATTACTACTATCTGCAGAATGCTGAGCAGCATGCCCATCACGTCCACCTGAATATGCGCATCCACGTACAGGCGGGTTAACAGCGGCGTGGCAATCACGCCCACCAGCGTGGAAACGGAAGAGATGGTAACGGAGAGCGCCACATCACCTTTCGCAAGATAGATCATCACGTTAGATGCCGTACCGCTGGCGACGCTGCCCACCAGCACCATCCCGGCGGAGAGATCGGGCGGCATCTTAAAGGCCATCGCCAGCAGCCAGGCCGCGAGCGGCATCACCAGGTAGTGCAGGAAGATCCCTGCGGCCACCGGCGCCGGGCGCGACAGCACGCGTTTAAAATCGTCGATTTTCAGGTGCACGCCCATGCCGAACATAATCAGCATCAGCAGCGTGGTGACCCACGGGCCAATGCCGGTGAACGTGGTGGGCGTGTAATAAGCGAGTACCGAGAGCAGCAGCGCCCATAGCGGGAACAGCCGGGTGATAGCGGATAACATAGTGAATTCCTTGCAGTATTGTCGTGTTGTTTAGTTATAAAAAAGCCGGGTCTGTGCCCGGCTTATAGGTATTGTTTATCGTGCTAACGAATTTTATTCAAACAAATTCTGATGAAGTTTCTGCACCACCTGCTCGGCCTGATCGGCAGGGACCAGGAAGCAGAGGTTGTAGCTGGAGGCACCGTAGCAGATCATACGGATGTTGAACGGGTCGAGCACGCCGAACACCTCTTTGCCCACGCCGCAGGCGCGCGACAGCTTGTTACCGATGATGGCCACCAGCGCCAGGTCTTCTTCCACCTCCACGCGGCACAGTTCAGACAGCTCAATCAGCAGCGACTGCGTCAGCAGGGTGTCGCCGGTCGAGGTGGAGCCAGTGGTGTCCAGCGTCAGCGCAATGCTCACTTCGGAGGTGGTAATCAAATCTACAGAGATGTTATGGCGCGCCAGAATGCCAAACACTTCCGCCAGGAAACCGCGGGAGTGGAGCATATTATGGCTGTGCAGCGTCACCAGCGTCTGGCGACGGCGCAGGGCCAGGGCGCGGAACAGCGGCGGGTTCTCGGTTTTCTTGCAGACCAGCGTCCCGCCCGCTTTTGGATCTTTACTGGAGCCAACGAAGACCGGAATATCGCTGCGCACGGCGGGCAGCAGCGTTGCCGGATGAAGCACTTTCGCGCCGAAGGTGGCCATTTCCGCCGCTTCTTCAAAGGCGATCACATCAATACGTTTCGCCGCGGAAACGACGCGCGGATCGGTGGTGTAAATACCCGGCACGTCAGTCCAGATATCCACGCGCGTTGCATGCAGGGCCTCGCCCAGCAGCGCGGCGGTGTAGTCGCTGCCGCCACGGCCAAGCGTTGTCGTGCGTCCTTTCGCTTCGCTGCCGATAAAGCCCTGGGTGATCACCATGCCTTCTGCCAGGCGCGGAGCCAGCTGCTGGTTTGTGAGCTCGGCCAACATCTCAACGTCCGGTTCGGCGCGGCCAAAACGATCGCTGGTACGCATCACTTTACGCACGTCAAACCACTGCGCCTGAACGTTACGCTCGCGCATGATTTCAACGAACAGCAGGGTAGACATCAATTCACCGTGGCTGACCAGTTCATCGGTCAGGGCGGTAGAGGTGGCCAGAGACGCCGCTTCTGCCAGGGTGGTGATATTTTCCAGCAGGCGTTCCACTTCTTCGCGGATCACGTTTGGATTCTGCAGACGTTCAAGGATGTCGAACTGAATTTTGCGCAGTGCATCCAGCTTTACGAAACGTTCTGTCGCTTCCAGTCCTTCAGACAGAGAAACCAGCAGGTTCGTCACGCCGGCAGATGCAGAGAGCACCACCAGGCGGGTATTCGGATCGGCCAGCACCACATCGGCGCTGCGGTTCATGGCATCGTAATCGGCCACACTGGTGCCGCCAAACTTGGCGACCACAAAACTCGTCATAACAACCTCGTGTCAGGGAATGAATAAGCGACCTTGGCACAAGAGTGAAACGAAAACAGGTGCAGGCGCAAAATACGGCCCTATAAATAAAATGTGGGGGAGGTCCTGTCAATGCTGGGATTATGCGGATTTTTTATGGGGGGGTACCCCTGAGAAACAGGACTTATAACAGGGCCATATTTTATGCTCCATTTTACCCTGTTTTGACCAACATTTCGCCGCCCCGGGAGGGCTCTTCAGCAGCTATACTTTTCGGGTCTTTTCACCTGTGTTTGATACAGGCCAGGGCAATGGCATAAAAACCATCACAATTTTTATTTGCAGGCGCTACAATCGACCGCAGTCACAATTCTCAAATCAGAAGAGTATTGCTAATGAAAAACATCAACCCAACGCAGACCGCTGCCTGGCAGGCACTACAGAAACATTTTGATGAAATGAAGGACGTCACCATCGCGGATCTGTTCGCGAAAGATGCCGATCGTTTCACTAAGTTCTCCGCGACCTTCGATGACCTGATGCTGGTGGATTTCTCCAAGAACCGCATTACCGAAGAGACGCTGGCAAAACTGCAGGATCTGGCAAAAGAGACTGAGCTTGCCGACGCCATCAAATCCATGTTCTCCGGCGAAAAGATCAACCGCACCGAAGACCGTGCCGTGCTGCACGTGGCCCTGCGTAACCGTAGCAATACGCCAATCATCGTTGACGGCAAAGATGTGATGCCGGAAGTAAACGCGGTGCTGGAAAAGATGAAAACCTTCTCCGAAGCGATCATCTCAGGTCAGTGGAAAGGTTACACCGGCAAAGCAATTACGGATGTTGTTAACATCGGTATCGGCGGCTCTGACCTCGGTCCGTTCATGGTGACCGAAGCGCTGCGTCCGTACAAAAACCACCTCAACATGCACTTTGTCTCTAACGTCGATGGTACCCACATCGCCGAAGTGCTGAAGAACGTAAATCCGGAAACCACCCTGTTCCTGGTGGCGTCCAAAACCTTCACTACTCAGGAAACCATGACCAACGCCCACAGCGCGCGCGATTGGTTCCTGAAAACCGCGGGCGACAACAAGCACGTGGCGAAACACTTCGCGGCGCTGTCCACCAACGGTAAAGCCGTCAGCGAGTTCGGTATCGACACCGCGAATATGTTCGAGTTCTGGGACTGGGTTGGTGGCCGCTACTCTCTGTGGTCTGCAATCGGCCTGTCCATCATCCTGTCCGTGGGCTTCGACAACTTCGTTGAGCTGCTCTCTGGCGCGCACGCAATGGACAAACACTTCTCCACCACTGCACCTGAGAAAAACCTGCCGGTGCTGCTGGCGCTGATTGGGATCTGGTACAACAACTTCTTCGGCGCTGAAACCGAAGCAATTCTGCCGTACGACCAGTACATGCACCGCTTTGCGGCCTACTTCCAGCAGGGGAACATGGAATCCAACGGTAAGTACGTTGACCGTAACGGCAACGCGGTGGATTACCAGACTGGACCAATCATCTGGGGCGAGCCGGGTACCAACGGTCAGCACGCGTTCTACCAGCTGATTCACCAGGGCACCAAAATGGTACCGTGCGATTTCATCGCGCCGGCGATTACACACAACCCGCTGTCCGACCACCATCCAAAGCTGCTGTCTAACTTCTTCGCACAGACAGAAGCGTTGGCGTTCGGTAAATCCCGCGAGGTGGTAGAGCAGGAATACCGTGACCAGGGTAAAGATCCGGCCACGCTGGAGCACGTTGTGCCGTTCAAAGTGTTCGAAGGCAACCGTCCAACCAACTCCATCCTGCTGCGTGAAATCACGCCATTCAGCCTGGGCGCGCTGATTGCGCTGTACGAGCACAAGATCTTCACTCAGGGCGCTATTCTGAACATCTTCACCTTTGACCAGTGGGGCGTTGAGCTGGGCAAACAGCTGGCAAACCGTATTCTGCCAGAGCTGGGTGACGATAAAGTGATCGACAGCCACGACAGCTCCACCAATGGTTTGATTAACCGTTATAAAGCATGGCGTGCGTAATTAATATGTCATGAAAAATGCCGGCGATATGCCGGCATTTTTTTATCGGATAATTCCTGATGTCTGTTAGTTAACTCAAATTCTGACTCTGAGTTTAATCTGAAAAAGGCGCTTAACCTGCTAATTGCTGCGGTTTATTTTAAGAAAATACGCAGAAGTAAGATAATAAAATTATATTATAACTTATTGATTTTAATTGTTAATTTATTTTAATATTTTGTTTTTCTTTTCTGTTTTATCCATTAGTCCGAAAACCACTCCCCTATTTCCCCCCACGGTAAACCCACTGCTGTAGTTGTGTATACTCGATTCCGCCTGAATTTCTTTTCGGGCAAATCTCCATTCATTCATTGAAGGGAAATTGTTATGAAGAAAGTACTGTATGGCATTTTTGCCATATCTGCACTTGCGGCGACCTCTGTCTATGCAGCTCCGGTCCAGGTCGGGGAAGCAGCAGGGTCGGCAGCGACGTCTGCGTCTGCGGGAAGTTCTACCGCAGCCAGCACCAGCACCGTAAGTTCAGCCGTGGGTGTCGCGCTGGCGGCAACCGGTGGCGGTGATGGCTCCAATACCGGAACCACGACCACTACGACAACCAGCACCCAGTAATACCGGGTGTTTTAATCATAACCACACTTCGGTGTGGTTATTTCGCCCCTTCGGAGAAGAGTCGTGAAGCGACCTGCAATCATTCTGATTTGCCTGCTGTTGCAGGCGTGCTCAGCCACCACCAAAGGGCTGGGGCATTCACTGTGGGACAGCCTGTTCGGCACACCGGGCGTGCATCTGACCGATGACGAACTTCAGAACATGCCGTACGCCAGCCAGTACATGCAGCTTAATGATGGCCCGCAACTGTTTGTGGTGCTCGCTTTCGATGAAAACGGGCAGCAGAAATGGGTGACGCAGGATCAGGCCACCATCGTGACGCAGCATGGTCGTATTGTGAAAACGCTGCTCGGCGGCGATAACCTGCTTGAGGTGAATAATCTCGCCGAAGACCCGCTGATCAAGCCAAATCAGATCGTCGACGGCGCAGGCTGGACGCGCACCATGGGCTGGACCGAGCACAAGCAGGTGCGCTACGCCACGGCCCGCTCCACCTTCCGCTGGGACGGTACGGATAGCGTGAAGGTGGGCAGCGACGAAACGCAGGTTCGCGTGCTGGATGAGAAGGTGACAACCGACCAGGCCACCTGGCATAACCGCTTCTGGATTGACGAGGAAGGGCAGATCCGTCAGTCCTTACAGTATCTCGGCGCCGGTTTCTTCCCGGTGAAAACCACCCTGATCAAGGCGGCGAAATCATGAAAACGCTCATCCACGCTGCGCTTCTCGCCAGTCTTGCCGCGCCGCTGGCATGGTCCGCAGGAACGGTAAAGGTCTACACGCCGGACAGTGAAAAAACCAAAACCTTAACCAACGCCGAGCATCTGCTCGATCTCGTCGGGCAGCCGAGGCTTGCCAACAGCTGGTGGCCGGGAGCGGTGATTGGCGAGCATCAGGCGACGGTTAAGGCGGAGCAGGAACACCTTGCCTTGCTGGCCCGACTGACGGGTCTGGCGGAGCAGGAAGACGGCGACGATGCCGCAGCCATTAACAGCGTTCGCCAGCAGCTTCAGGCGCTGAAGGTGACAGGCCGCCAGAAAGTCAATCTGGATCCAGATGAAGTGCGCGTCACGGAAAAGGGCAACCCCACGCTTCAAGGGGAGTACACCCTCTGGCTGCCGGTGAAGCCGACGACGGTGACCGTGATGGGGCTTATCAGCAGCCCGGGTAAAAAGCCCTTTACGCCCGGCCGCGACGTGGCGAGCTATCTTGACGAACAAAGCCTGCTGAGCGGCGCGGATAACAGCTACGCATGGATTATTTATCCCGACGGGCATACGCAAAAAGCGCCGGTGGCGTACTGGAATAAACGCCATATCGAACCCATGCCGGGCAGCATCATTTTTGTCGGTTTTGCCGACCATTTCTGGACGAAGGCATATGACGGGCTTAACGCCGATATCCTTCACTCCCTGACACAGCGGATACCGGAAGAATGAAAAGAACCTATCTCTACAGCATGCTGGCGCTCTGCGTAAGCGCCGCCTGCCATGCAGAAACGTATCCGGCACCTGTTGGCCCGTCTCAGTCAGACTTCGGCGGCGTCGGTTTACTGCAAACGCCTACCGCGCGCATGGCGCGTGAAGGGGAAATTAGCCTGAACTACCGCGATAACGACCAGTATCGCTACTATTCCGCCTCCGTACAGCTTTTCCCGTGGCTCGAAACCACGCTGCGCTACACCGACGTGCGTACGAAACAGTACAGCAGCGTCGACGCCTTCTCCGGCGATCAGACCTACAAAGATAAAGCCTTCGACGTCAAGCTGCGCCTGTGGGAAGAGAGCTACTGGATGCCGCAGGTCTCCGTGGGTGCAAAAGATATCGGCGGGACCGGCCTGTTTGATGCGGAATACATCGTGGCCAGCAAAGCCTGGGGGCCGTTTGACTTCTCTCTGGGGCTTGGCTGGGGTTATCTCGGCACCAGCGGCAACGTCAAAAACCCGTTCTGTACCTACAGCGATAAATACTGCTATCGCGATAACAGCTACAAGAAAGCGGGCTCCATCAACGGCGATCAGATGTTCCATGGTCCGGCCTCGCTGTTCGGCGGCGTGGAATACCAGACACCGTGGCAGCCGCTGCGCCTGAAGCTGGAGTACGAAGGGAACGACTACTCGCAGGACTTCGCCGGGAAGATTGAGCAGAAGAGCAAGTTTAACGTCGGCGCCATTTATCGCGTCACCGACTGGGCCGACGTTAACCTCAGCTACGAGCGCGGCAACACGGTGATGTTTGGCTTCACGCTGCGCACTAACTTTAACGACATGCGGCCGCACTACAACGATAACGCGCGGCCTGCCTACCGGCCGGAGCCGCAGGATGCGATTCTGCAGCACTCCGTGGTGGCAAACCAGCTGACGCTGTTGAAATACAACGCCGGTCTGGCCGATCCGAAAATTCAGGTGAAAGGCGATACGCTGTACGTCACCGGCGAGCAGGTGAAATACCGCGACTCGCGGGAAGGGATCGAACGCGCCAACCGGATCGTGATGAACGATCTCCCGGACGGGATCCGCACGATCCGCGTGACGGAGAACCGCCTGAATCTGCCTCAGGTTACAACCGAAACCGATGTCGCCAGCCTCAAGCGCCACCTGGAAGGAGAACCGCTCGGGCATGAAACCGAGCTGGTGCAAAAACGCGTAGAGCCGATCGTGCCGGAAACCACCGAGCAGGGCTGGTATATCGACAAATCACGCTTTGATTTCCATATCGATCCGGTGCTGAACCAGTCCGTCGGCGGGCCGGAAAACTTCTACATGTATCAACTGGGTGCGATGGCGACGGCGGATCTGTGGGTCACCGATCACCTGTTGACCACCGGTAGCCTGTTCGGCAACATCGCGAACAACTACGACAAGTTTAACTACACCAACCCGCCGAACGACTCGAAGCTGCCGCGCGTGCGTACCCGCGTGCGTGAATACGTGCAGAACGATGTCTATGTGAATAACCTGCAGGCCAACTACTTCCAGTACTTCGGCAACGGCTTCTACGGCCAGGTTTACGGGGGCTACCTGGAGACTATGTTCGGCGGCGCGGGGGCGGAGGTGCTGTATCGTCCCGTCGACAGCAACTGGGCGTTCGGGATTGATGCCAACTACGTTAAGCAGCGTGACTGGCGCAGCGCGCAGGACATGATGAAGTTCACCGACTACAGCGTCAAAACCGGCCACCTGACCGCCTACTGGACGCCGTCGTTCGCGCAGGACGTACTGGTGAAAGCCAGCGTCGGCCAGTATCTGGCGGGCGATAAGGGCGGCACGCTGGATATCTCCAAACACTTCGACAGCGGCGTCGTGGTGGGCGGCTACGCCACCATCACCAACGTCTCGCCGGACGAATACGGGGAAGGGGACTTCACCAAAGGGGTCTACGTGTCGATTCCGCTGGATCTCTTCTCGTCAGGTCCGACCCGCAGCCGCGCGGCGGTGGGCTGGACGCCGCTGACGCGTGACGGGGGCCAGCAGCTTGGGCGTAAGTTCCAGCTGTATGACATGACCAGCGATAAGAACATTAACTTCCGCTGATGCTTCACGCCGGGCGGCACTGCGTTTGCCCGGCCTACGGTTTTTGTAGGCCCGGTAAGCGCAGCGCCACCGGGCGAATGCGCCAAACATAAACAAAAAATATAGATCCCCGTCACATTTTTGCGTTATACAGGAATCCCGCCCTGGAGAATGAGGTGCTGTATGACATCCCTGACTCGCCCGCGCGTTGAGTTTATCTCAACCATCCTCCAGACCGTGCTGAACCTCGGTCTGTTGAGCCTTGGCCTGATCCTGGTCGTCTTTCTCGGTAAAGAGACGGTGCATCTGGCGGATGTGCTGTTCGCCCCTGAGCAAACCAGCAAATATGCGCTGGTGGAAGGCCTGGTGGTCTACTTTCTCTACTTTGAATTTATCGCCCTGATTGTGAAGTACTTTCAGTCCGGCTTTCACTTCCCGCTGCGCTATTTTGTCTACATTGGCATCACTGCGATTGTGCGGCTGATCATCGTCGATCATAAGTCTCCGCTCGACGTGCTGATCTACTCGGCGGCGATCCTGCTGCTGGTGATCACCCTCTGGCTGTGCAATTCGAAGCGGCTGAAACGGGAATAAAAAAATGGCGGCCCGAAGGCCGCCGAATAACAGTCACAAGTTGGGTCAATACAATACGTCTAAAGTTGAGGGTTGCAGTGGCATAACAGATGAAACTTAACCTTTCACGCCGCCCGCCGTCAGGCCGTTGACCAGCCAGCGCTGGGCCAGCAGGAACACCACGGTAATCGGGATGGCGGAGAGTACGGCCGCCGCGGCAAAATCGCCCCACAGGTAGTTTTGCGGGTTGAGGTATTGCTGCATGCCTACGGCCAGGGTGTAGCTGTTCACATCGCGCAGTAACAGTGAGGCAACCGGTACTTCGGTTATCGCCGCGATAAACGACAGGATAAACACCACCGCCAGAATCGGCACGGACAGCGGCAGCAGCACCAGACGGAACGCTTGCCACGGGGTAGCACCGTCCAGCGACGCCGCTTCTTCCAGCGAGCCGTCGATGGTTTCGAAATAGCCTTTGATGGTCCACACGTGCAGGGCAATACCGCCGAGATAGGCGAAGATCACGCCGCCGTGGGTATTCAGGCCGATAAACGGAACGTACTGGCCGAGACGGTCAAACAGGGCATACAGCGCGACCAGAGACAGCACGGCCGGGAACATCTGGAAAATCAGCATGCCTTTCAGCAGCGTCGCTTTGCCCGGGAAACGCATGCGGGCGAAGGCGTAGGCACAGGTGGTGGAGAGCGTCACGATGCCGATCGCGGTGATGGTCGCCACTTTCACCGAGTTCCACAGCCACAGCAGCACCGGGAACGGCGGCGGCGTGACGCGGCCATCCGCGTGCTCCACGCTGAAGCCCAGCGCGAGCTTCCAGTGCTCCCAGGAGATTTCATCCGGGATCAGGCTCCCGGTGGCGAAGTTGCCCGAACGCAGGGAGATGGCGATGACCATCAGCAGCGGGAACATAATCGCCGCGATGAAAATCAGCAGGCCCAGGTGCGTCGCCAGGAGGCGCAGTTTCTGAGATTTGGGTTGTACCATTGCCATGTTCAGTGCCCTCCTTAGTCAAATTTCATACGTGTGGCTTTCAGGTTCACAATCGCCAGGGCGCCAACCAGCAGGAAGATCAGGGTGGCAATCGCTGCCGCCAGGCCGAAGTCCTGACCGCCGCCGCCCTCGAAGGCGATACGGTAGGTGTAGCTCACGAGCAGGTCGGTATAGCCTGCCGGCGTCGTGGTGCCAAGGCGGTCCGGACCACCGTTGGTCAACAGCTGAATCAGCACGAAGTTGTTAAAGTTAAAGGCGAAGCTGGCAATCATCAGCGGCGTCAGTGGCTTAATGAGCAGCGGCAGCGTAATTTTAAAGAAATTCTGGAACGGACCCGCGCCGTCCATCGCCGAGGCTTCATACAGATCGTCCGGGATAGCCTTCAGCAGGCCCATGCACAGGATCATCATGTACGGATAACCCAGCCAGGTGTTCACGATGATAATCATCGAACGGGCGGTGGTCGGGTCGCTGAACCAGGCCGGTTTGATACCGAACAGCGCGCTCAGCATCATGTTGATTTCACCGAAGCTCTGGTTAAACAGTCCTTTGAAAATCAGAATCGAGATAAACGACGGTACGGCGTAGGGCAGAATCAGCAGCACGCGGTAAATCGCTTTGCCTTTCAGCGACTCCCACTGCACGAGACAGGCCAGCACCATGCCCACGGCCACGGTCAGGATCACCGTCAGCACCGAGAAGACCACCGTCCAGACGAAGATGGCAAAGAACGGTTTCTGGATGCCTTCGTCGGTAAACACGCGGGTAAAGTTGTCCCAGCCGATGGTGACGGTATAGCCCGGGCTGAGCTTGTCATCACCCCATTTTCCGTCGGCGGTAATGGATTGATAGAAACCAATGTCGTTATTCGGACGGTACTTCACGCCGCTCTGGTTGTTGGTCAGCGTACCGTCATCCGCCAGGGTATAAAGCGGCTGCGTGCCGGAGAACTGGCGCAGCGAGCTCATGATGACTTTGCTTTCGTCTGGCAGCACGGCGGTGAGCTGGGTCAGCGCCTGACGGTTCTGGGTGATGATACGCAGGTTGGCACGTTCACCTTCCGGCAGGGCCGCAGCCTCTTTTAAGGCCAGCTTCTGCTCGCCGCCAAATTTGAACGCGTCGGAAATATAGTTTTTGCCGCTCTCACCGTCGGTAAGCGCTAACTTCCACTCGTCACCCGCAGGATACAGGCCGAAGTTAAAGGTTTTACCCGCCTGATAAGAGCGATCAAGAAGCACCTGCTGGGCGCGTTCCTGCGCAAGCTGGTTGGTGCTGCTGTAGTTGGTAAACGCAATGGCGATGGTGCAGATCAGTGGGAACAGGACAAACAGCCCCATCCCGGCCACGCCCGGGTAAACATAACGCCAGGCATAGGCTTTACGGTTGGCGAAAATATACAGGCCAGCAGAGCTCAGGATCAGCGTCATGATGGCAAACAGATATTCCCCTTGTACGTACATTAAAACAACAAGGTAACCCACCAGCAGACACAGCAGACCGATCGCTGACCACTTCAGCGCGTCGCTTTGCCACCAGTGCTTCTTTTTAATGACATCCATGGGGTTCTTCCTCTACAACGTTTGATCTTTTCTCCCTCTCCTGGGGAGAGGGCCGGGGTGAGGGCGTGCGGATAGCGACAACCCTCACCCTAACCCTCTCCCACCGGGAGAGGGGACTACGGCATTACTTAGTAATACGACCCTGCGCATCTTTCAGTGCGGCATCGACAGTCTGACGACCGCTTGCAGCGTTGATGACCGCAGTACGGGTGGCGTACCAGAACGCAGCCATCTGCGGGATGTTCGGCATGATTTCGCCTTTCTGGGCGTTATCCATGGTGGCCGCGATGCGTGGATCTTTCGCCAGCTGATCCTGGAAGGATTTCAGCGCCACGGCACCCAGCGGTTTGTCCTTGTTCACTTCACCCAGGCCCTGATCGGTGAGCAGATAGTTTTCCAGGAACTCTTTCGCCAGCTCTTTGTTCGGGCTGGCGGCGTTGATGCCCGCGCTCAGCACGCCCACGAACGGTTTAGACGGCTTGCCGTTGAAGGTTGGCAGCAGCGTCACGCCGTAGTTGATTTTGCTCTTGTCGATGTTGGTCCAGGCCCACGGACCGTTGATGGTCATCGCAGTTTCGCCTTTGTTGAACGCCGCTTCCGCGATGGAGTAGTCGGTATCCGCGTTCATGTGTTTGTTCTTAATCAGGTCAACCAGGAAGGTCAGGCCTTTTTTCGCGCCCGCGTTATCCACACCCACGTCTTTCACGTCATATTTGCCGTTTTCAAACTTGAACGCGTAACCGCCGTCGGCAGCAATCAGCGGCCAGGTGAAGTACGGTTCTTGCAGGTTGAACATCAGGGCGGATTTACCCTTCGCCTTCAGCTCTTTATCCAGTTTCGGGATCTCTTCCCAGGTTTTCGGCGGGTTTGGCACCAGGTCTTTGTTGTAAATCAGAGACAGGGCTTCAACTGCGATTGGGTAAGCGATCAGCTTGCCGTTGTAGCGAACGGCGTCCCAGGTGAACGGGAACAGTTTGTCCTGGAAAGCTTTGTCCGGGGTGACTTCAGCCAGCAGGCCAGACTGCGCGTAACCGCCGAAACGGTCGTGCGCCCAGAAGATGATGTCCGGGCCGTCACCGGTTGCTGCAACCTGCGGGAACTTCTCTTCCAGCTTGTCCGGGTGTTCTACGGTAACTTTGATACCGGTGTCTTTTTCGAATTTTTTGCCCACTTCGGCCAGGCCGTTATAGCCCTTGTCGCCGTTAATCCAGATAACCAGCTTGCCTTCTTCAATTTTGGCGAGCGCTGGGGCGGAAATCATCATTGCTGCAAGGCCGGACAATGCGAAAACACGTGCGCCAGTCTTGATATTCATATCTGCCATCCTTTTTGGTGATGTGCTCGTGGATACATAAGGTGGTTCAACGTGACTCAGTCTCCTTATTTGACATCCTCTTTCCATCCTCCCAACCCCTACGCCCCACCCCCTGTTTGTGTGATCTCCGTTGCATAAATTTAAGTTATGAGTGCTGGCGCACATAAAAACCCACCGAATTTTGCAGGCGGCTTCACGAATTTCGCCTCAGCCCCCCGGCTGCGGTCGCAGAGCCTGCTCTCTCATCCTCCCGCCTCCTCCCCCATAAAAAAGCCGGGGGGTGGAGGATTCACGAAAGTAATGGATACCCCATAGTGAACTTATCTTGAATGTTTCTGTCGGTGACAGGTTGTAACGAAGGGAGAAGGGCATGGCGAGCGTACAGCTGCGTAATGTAACGAAAGCCTGGGGCGACGTAGTGGTGTCGAAAGACATCAATCTGGACATCACTGAAGGCGAGTTTGTGGTGTTTGTGGGCCCATCAGGCTGTGGTAAATCTACTCTGCTGCGCATGATTGCCGGTCTTGAAACCATCACCAGCGGCGATTTGCTGATCGGTGATACCCGAATGAATGACATCCCGCCTGCCGAACGTGGCGTAGGCATGGTGTTCCAGTCTTATGCACTTTATCCCCATCTTTCCGTTGCCGAGAACATGTCTTTTGGCCTGAAGCTGGCCGGGGCAAAAAAAGAGGTCATTAACCAGCGCGTTACGCAGGTGGCGGAAGTGTTACAGCTGGCGCACCTGCTGGAGCGTAAACCGAAAGCGCTTTCCGGTGGTCAGCGTCAGCGTGTGGCGATTGGCCGTACGCTGGTGGCCGAGCCGCGCGTGTTCCTGCTCGATGAACCTCTCTCTAACCTGGATGCCGCGCTGCGCGTCCAGATGCGTATCGAAATCTCCCGTCTGCACAAGCGCCTTGGCCGCACGATGATTTACGTCACCCACGATCAGGTCGAAGCGATGACCCTGGCTGACAAAATCGTGGTGCTGGACGCCGGTCGCGTGGCGCAGGTGGGCAAACCGCTGGAGCTCTATCACTACCCGGCAGACCGCTTTGTTGCGGGCTTTATTGGCTCGCCAAAGATGAACTTCCTGCCTGTTAAAGTGACGGCGACGGCGATTGAACAGGTACAGGTGGAGCTGCCAAACCGCCAGCAAGTCTGGCTGCCGGTCGACAGCGCCAACGTACAGGTCGGGGCAAATATGTCCCTCGGTATCCGTCCTGAGCATCTGCTGCCAAGCCACATTGCGGATGTGACGCTGGAAGGTGAAGTTCAGGTCGTCGAACAGCTTGGTCACGAAACACAGATTCATATCCAGATCCCCGCCATCCGTCAGAACCTGGTCTACCGCCAGAATGACGTGGTGTTGGTAGAAGAGGGTGCCACATTCGCTATCGGCTTGCCGCCAGAGCGCTGCCATCTGTTCCGTGAGGATGGCACTGCATGTCGTCGGTTGCATAAAGAGCCAGGCGTTTAAGCAATCCCAAAAGAAGACACGAAACCGACAGGTGAAGTGTTCAAAGAAAAGCAATGATCTCAGGAGATAGAATGATGATTACTCTGCGCAAACTTCCTCTGGCAGTTGCCGTCGCAGCGGGCGTAATGTCTGCTCAGGCGCTGGCCGTGGATTTCCATGGTTATGCTCGTTCCGGTATCGGCTGGACGGGTAGTGGCGGCGAACAACAGTGCTTCCAGGCAACCGGTGCCCAAAGTAAATACCGTCTTGGTAACGAATGTGAAACCTATGCGGAACTGAAGCTGGGCCAGGAAGTGTGGAAAGAAGGCGACAAGAGCTTCTACTTCGACACCAACGTAGCGTACTCCGTGGCGCAGCAGAACGACTGGGAAGCCACTGACCCGGCGTTCCGTGAAGCTAACGTGCAGGGTAAAAACCTGATCGAATGGCTGCCAGGCTCTACCATCTGGGCCGGTAAGCGTTTCTATCAGCGTCATGACGTACATATGATCGACTTCTACTACTGGGATATCTCTGGTCCTGGTGCGGGTCTGGAAAACATCGATGTCGGTTTTGGTAAGCTCTCTCTGGCAGCAACCCGTTCTTCCGAAGCAGGCGGTTCATCCTCTTTCGCCAGCAACAGTATTTATGATTACACCACTCGTACAGCGAACGATGTCTTTGACGTGCGCCTGGCACAGATGGAAATCAACCCAGGCGGCACTCTAGAACTGGGTGTTGATTACGGTCGTGCTAACCCGCGTGATGATTATCGCCTGGTTGATGGTGCTTCAAAAGATGGTTGGATGTTCACCGCTGAGCACACCCAGAGCATGCTGAAGGGCTATAACAAGTTTGTGGTTCAGTATGCCACTGACTCAATGACGTCTCAGGGTAAAGGCTTGTCTCAAGGTACTGGTGTAGGCATCGATTCTAACTCGGGTTATGCCTACGACATTAACAACAACGGTAGCCTGCTGCGTATTCTCGACCACGGTGCAATCTCTCTGGGCGATCGCTGGGACCTGATGTATGTCGGTATGTACCAGGACATCGACTGGGATAACAACAACGGGACCAAGTGGTGGACCGTGGGTGTACGTCCGATGTTCAAATGGACGCCTATCATGAGCACCTTGCTGGAAGTGGGTTACGACAACGTGAAATCGCAAAGCGCTGACGAAACCAACAACCAGTACAAAATCACCCTGGCACAACAGTGGCAGGCAGGCGACAGCATTTGGTCTCGCCCGGCAATCCGTGTATTCGCAACCTACGCCAAGTGGGATGAGAAGTGGGGTTATGACTACAACGGTAACCCATCTAACAACGCTAACTACGGTAAAGCGTTCAAAGATGGTTTCAATGGAAGCTCCTTCGGTCGTGGCGACAACGACGAGTGGTCCTTCGGCGCCCAGATGGAAATCTGGTGGTAATCCCGTCTTAACCTGACGTAATGACCAAACTGAGGGGCGCAAGCCCCTCAATCCTTGGGACGGCGCGCTATTGCCTGGCTACCGCTGAACCTGTGCATTTTGAGGTGATAACAATGAAAATGAACAAAACTCTCCTTGCCCTTTGTTTATCCGCAGGGCTGCTGGCAAGCGCGCCTGCCGTAACGCTCGCTAACGTCAACTTCGTTCCGCAAAACACAACATCTGCGCCAGCTATTCCGACAGCGGCACTGCAACAGCTTGTCTGGACCCCTGTCGATCAGTCTAAAACCCAGACCACCCAGCTCTCAACGGGCGGCCAGTCGCTTAATGTTCCGGGTATTACCGGCCCGGTCGCTGCGTATAGCGTACCCGCCAATATCGGTGAGCTGGCCATTACCCTGACCAGTGAAGTTAACAAGCAGACGAGCGTATTTGCGCCTAACGTGCTGATTCTCGATCAGAACATGACGCCATCTGCCTTTTTCCCAAGCGAATACTTTACCTATCAGGAACCCGGCGTAATGAGCGCCGATCGTCTGGAAGGCGTCATGCGCCTGACGCCTGCGCTGGGCCAGCAAAAACTCTACGTGCTGGTCTTTACCACCGAGCAGGATCTCCAGAAGACCACCACGCTGCTCGATCCGGCTAAAGCCTACGCAAAAGGCACCGGTAACGCGGTTCCGGACATTCCGGACCCGATCGCACGTCACGTCACCGACGGAACGTTAAAGCTGAAGGTGAAAACGAACAGCGGTTCCAGCGTGCTGGTCGGCCCACTGTTTGGCTCCTCCGGTAACGGCCCTGTGACCGTGGGCAATACCGCAGCACCTGCTTACACCGCACCTGCTGCCACGGCAGCCGCACCGGTCGCCGCCGCAGCGCCAGCCCCGGCGAAGAAAGCGGAGCCGGTACTGAACGACACCGAAGAGTACTTCAACAACGCCATTAAGCAGGCGGTGAAGCGCGGCGATGTCGATAAAGCGCTGAAGCTGCTTGATGAAGCCGAACGTTTAGGTTCAACCACTGCCCGTTCCACCTTTATCAGCAGTGTAAAAGGCAAGGGGTAACCATTTCCCCACAGTGCTGATTTGTTAGTAGTTTAGTGCGCCTGAGTGGGCGCACTTTTTTTCGTATCCGCCATGCTGTTGCGCCCATGTTGCGATCATGATCGTTAAATAACGTTTGGCCCCCCTCAATCTGTGTTTCTGCGATACAATGCCATTACGTTATGTATCGGAGAGTCTGGCATGTCACACCCTGCGCTAACGCAACTGCGTGCGCTGCGCTATTTCGACCAAATACCTGCGCTTGATCCGCAGCAACTGGACTGGTTGTTGCTGGAAGATTCCATGACGAAACGTTTTGAGCAACAGGGTAAAACGGTCACGGTGACCCTGATTCAGGAAGGGTTTGTCTCTGGCGATGAGATCGCCAGCGAGCTGCCGCTGCTGCCGCAGGAGGAACGCTACTGGCTGCGCGAAATTTTGCTCTGTGCCGATGGCGAACCCTGGCTTGCCGGGCGCACGGTGGTGCCCGAATCAACGCTTTCCGGGCCTGAGCTGGCGCTGCAGCGGCTGGGGAAAACGCCGCTGGGACGTTATCTCTTCACCTCATCTGAGCTGACCCGTGATTTTATTGAGATTGGTCGTGATGCCGAACTGTGGGGGCGCCGTTCCCGCCTTCGCCTGAGCGGTAAGCCGTTAATCCTGACGGAGCTTTTTTTACCGGCATCACCGTTGTACTAAGAGGAAGAAAAAAATGGAGTGGAGCCTGACGCAGAATAAGCTGTTGGCGTATCACCGCTTAATGCGTACCGATAAACCCATTGGCGCGCTGCTGCTGCTGTGGCCGACCTTATGGGCGCTGTGGGTGGCCACGCCGGGCGTGCCGCCGCTGTGGATCCTGGGCGTATTCGTTGCCGGCGTCTGGCTGATGCGCGCGGCGGGCTGCGTGGTGAATGACTATGCCGATCGTAAATTTGACGGCCACGTAAAGCGTACTGCCAACCGCCCGCTACCCAGCGGCCAGGTGACCGGAAAAGAAGCCCGCGTGCTGTTCATCGTTCTGGTGCTGCTCTCTTTCCTGCTGGTATTAACCCTAAATACCATGACGATTCTGCTGTCCGTCGCAGCGCTGGCTCTGGCCTGGGTCTATCCCTTTATGAAGCGTTATACCCACCTGCCTCAGGTGGTGCTGGGGGCGGCGTTTGGCTGGTCGATTCCGATGGCGTTTGCAGCGGTTAGTGAGTCCTTACCGCTTAGCTGCTGGCTGATGTTCCTGGCAAATATTCTCTGGGCCGTAGCGTATGACACGCAATATGCGATGGTTGACCGCGACGATGACCTGAAAATAGGCATTAAATCGACCGCCATCCTCTTTGGTCGTCAGGACAAACTCATTATTGGCATTCTGCAGGTTGCGGTACTGGCGCTGATGGTCGCGATTGCGCGCCTGAACGGGCTGAACTGGGAATTTTACTGGTCGATACTGGTGGCGGGATTGCTGTTTGCCTACCAGCAGAAGCTGATTGCAAAACGCGAACGCGAAGCCTGTTTTAAGGCGTTTATGAACAATAACTATGTCGGTCTGGTGCTGTTTTTAGGGCTGGTCATGAGCTATTTTTCCTGATCGACGCGCGGTCGTGCCCTGCCGGGTATGACCGCATCATCATCCGGCATTACCGCCCTCACAAATTTAAACCGTCGTTTCATAAATTCGCGCTTTTGTGAGGCGCTTCACCTACGCTTCTCCCGGGCTAGTCTATTTTCTAAGCGTAAAAAAATAAAACACTGTTTTAACGCTGACATCACTACCCTGGAGCTGACTCAATGAAAACGACCCTCAAGCCGTTACTGGCCGCGCTGTGCCTGTCTGCTTTTGCCTGCACCGTTTCTGCCCAAACCATCAAAGCTGCCGATGTGCATCCTGAAGGCTACCCGAACGTGGTCGCGGTTCAGCACATGGGTGAAAAACTCAAACAGCAAACCGACGGCAAGCTGGAGATTAAGGTTTTCCCGGGCGGCGTGCTGGGGGATGAAAAGCAGATGATAGAGCAGGCGCAGATGGGGGCGATTGACATGATCCGCGTCTCCATGGCGCCGGTTGCCGCCATCCTGCCGGATATTGAAGTCTTCACGCTGCCGTACGTCTTCCGCGATGAGGACCACATGCACAAGGTGATCGACGGGGATATCGGCAAGCAGATCGGCGACAAGCTGACCGCGAACCCGAAATCGAAGCTGGTCTTCCTCGGCTGGATGGATTCCGGCACCCGTAACCTCATCACCAAAGAGCCGATCGTGAAGCCGGAAGATCTGAAAGGGAAGAAAATCCGCGTGCAGGGTAGCCCGGTAGCGCTCGCCACGCTGAAGGATATGGGGGCGAACTCGGTGGCGATGGGCGTTAGCGAAGTTTACAGCGGTATGCAGACCGGCGTGATTGACGGCGCGGAGAACAACCCGCCCACCTTTATCGCTCACAACTACATGCCGGTTGCTAAAAACTACACTCTTAGCGGCCACTTTATCACCCCGGAAATGCTGCTCTATTCAAAAGTGAAATGGGACAAGCTGAGCGCTGACGAACAGCAAAAAATCCTGACGCTGGCCCGTGAAGCGCAGTTCGAACAGCGTAAGCTGTGGAATGCGTATAACGACCAGGCGCTGGCGAAAATGAAGGCGGGCGGCGTGCAGTTCCACGATATCGATAAGACGGTATTCATCAAGGCCACAGAGCCGGTGCGCGCGCAGTATGGCGACAAGCATCAGGATCTGATGAAAGCCATCGCTGACGTCCAGTAAGCCGGAGTACGTATGTCCGAACTCTACCTGAAGTGGATGGACCGTCTGTACCTGCTCGCCATGGCGGTGGCGGGTATTTCGCTGCTGGTGATGACGATTGTCATCCCCATCGGCATCTTTTCACGCTACGTGCTCAATCGCGGCGAATCCTGGCCGGAGCCGATCGCCATTATCTGCATGGTGACGTTCACCTTCATCGGCGCGGCGGTGAGCTACCGCGCCGGATCGCATATCGCGGTCAACATGCTGACCGACCGTTTGCCCGCGTCGCTGCAACGGCTGTGCGCGCGGGTGGTTGATCTGCTGATGCTGCTGATCTCCGGCCTGATGTGCTGGTACAGCTACTGGCTGTGCGTCGAACTGTGGGAGCAGCCGGTGGCGGAGTTCCCCATCCTGACCTCCGGCGAAAGCTATCTTCCGCTGCCGATTGGGTCGGCGATTTTGATCCTGTTTGTGCTTGAACGCCTGCTGTTTGGCTCACAGGAAAACCGTCCGGTCGTGCTGATCGGCAATCACAGTTAAGGGGTGAACGATGGATGCTTTTGTTTTGTTATTCACCCTCGCCATTTTGCTGGCGCTGGGAATGCCGGTGGCCTTTGCCGTGGGCTTAAGCGCCGTGGCGGGGGCATTGTGGATTGACCTGCCCCTGGAGGCGCTGATGATCCAGATAACCAGCGGGGTGAACAAATTTACCCTGCTGGCGATCCCGTTCTTCATCCTTGCCGGGGCGATCATGGCGGAAGGGGGCATTGCCCGACGGCTGGTCAACTTTGCCTACGTTTTTGTCGGCTTCATTCGCGGCGGGCTGTCGTTGGTGAACATCGTCGCCTCGACGTTCTTCGGCGCGATTTCCGGTTCGTCGGTGGCGGATACGGCGTCCATCGGCAGCGTGATGATCCCGGAAATGGAGAAGAAGGGCTATCCGCGCGAATACGCGGCGGCGGTCACGGCGAGTGGGTCGGTGCAGGCGATTCTCATCCCGCCCAGCCACAACTCGGTGATTTACTCGCTGGCGGCGGGTGGCACGGTCTCCATCGCCACGCTGTTCATTGCGGGCGTCCTGCCGGGCCTGCTGCTTGGCGTGAGTCTGATGGTGCTCTGCCTGTGCTTCGCCCGCAAGCGCGGCTATCCGAAAGGGGACAAAATCCCTCTCAAACAGGCGCTGAAAATCATGCTCGACGCGCTGTGGGGGCTGATGACGGTGGTCATTATCCTTGGCGGGATCTTGTCCGGCATATTTACCGCCACCGAATCCGCCGCCGTGGCCTGCCTGTGGGCGTTCTTCGTCACCATGTTCATCTACCGCGACTACCAGTGGAACGAACTGCCGAAGCTGATGTGCCGCACGGTCAAAACGGTCACCATCGTGATGATTTTGATTGGCTTTGCCGCGGCGTTTGGCGCGGTGATGACCTACATGCAGCTGCCGATGCGCATCACCGAGTTCTTCACGTCGCTGTCAGATAACAAGTACGTGATCCTGATGTACCTCAACATCATGCTGCTGCTGATCGGCACGCTGATGGACATGGCGCCGATCATCCTGATCCTGACCCCGGTGCTGCTGCCGGTGACCAACTCGCTGGGGATTGACCCGGTGCATTTCGGGATGATCATGATGGTCAATTTGGGGATCGGGCTGATCACCCCGCCGGTCGGGTCGGTGCTGTTCGTGGCGAGCGCGGTGAGCAAGCAGAAGATCGAGCACGTTGTGCGGGCGATGCTGCCGTTCTACGGCATGCTGCTGGTAGTGCTGGGGATGGTGACGTACATCCCGGCGATTTCATTATGGTTGCCGGGGGTGTTAGGGATGCAGTGATGCCGTTTTATGCCGGGTAGCGGCTACGCCTTACCCGGCCTACGGTTCGATAACGATTTTATTTCCGACGCAACAGCCGCAGCGCGTTCGCCGTGACCAGCACCGTCGCCCCCGTATCCGCCAGCACCGCCAGCCACAGCCCGGTCATACCGAGCAGCGTGGTGACGAGAAATATCCCCTTCAGACCCAGCGCAATGCCGATGTTCTGGCGGATATTGGCGCGCGTCGCCCGCGCCAGGCTAATCATCTGCGCCAGCCCGGTCAGGCGGTTATGGGTCAGCGCCGCATCGGCCGTTTCCAGCGCCACATCGGTACCGCTGCCCATCGCAATACCGAGGGTTGCGGCCTTAATCGCCGGGGCATCGTTAATTCCGTCACCCACCATCGCCAGCGGCGCGCGGCTGTTTAGCTCGGTTACCGCGCTGACCTTATCCGCAGGCAGCAACCCGGCCTTAAACTCGAGCCCCAGCTCGCCGGCAATCGCTGCCGCCGCGCGCGGGTTATCACCGGTCAGGATCACGCCCTGTACGCCTAGTTGATGCAGCTCCGCCACGGCGTCTTTTGCATCATCGCGCAGGGTATCGCGCAGTGCCAGCATGCCCAGCGGCGCGCCGTCCTGCATCACGGCAACGACCGTCTGACCGGCCTGCTCTAATGCCTCAACCTGTGGATGAGATAATGTGCCCGCCGCAACAATCAGTACCTTTTTACCGTCGACGACGGCCTCAATTCCTGACCCGACCAGCGCCCGCTGGGCGGTTGCCGAAGGGATATTCAGCCCGCGTCCCTGCGCTTCACGCACAATCGCCTGCGCCAGCGGGTGAGCGGAGCCCTGTTCCACGGCGGCGGCCAGCGCCAGCAGTTCGTCTTCACCGATAGCCTGCGGATAGACGCCCGTCACCTGCGGCTTGCCGACGGTCAGCGTACCCGTTTTATCGAAGGCGATATGCCGGATCTGACTGAGCTGTTCCAGCGCCGCGCCGCCCTTAATCAGCGCCCCGCGACGGGCCGCCGCCGCCAGACCTGAGGTAATCGCCGCCGGCGTGGAGATCACCAGCGCGCACGGGCAGCCGATCAGCAGCAGGGTCAGCCCTTTATAAATCCAGCCCTCCCACGGCGCGCCGAAAAACAGCGGTGGAATCACGGTAACCAGCAGGGCAACCAGCATGATAGCGGGGGTGTAAATCCGGCTGAAGCGGTCGATGAAACGCTCGACGGGCGCGCGGCGTTCTTCGGCTTCTTCAATCAGCTTCAGGATGCGGTCGATGGCGCTATCGCCCGGTTCGGACAGGACTTTGAGCTGTACCAGGCGGTCAACGCTGGTGGCACCGGCAGGGACTTTTTCGCCTGCGGCACGCTCTACCGGAATGGATTCTCCGGTCAGGGCGCTTTCGTCAAAGCTTGCGGTGGCGGTGAGCAGCGTACCGTCGGCTGGCAGGCGTCCGCCCGCGGCCACTTCAATCACATCGCCCGGTCGCAGCGTGCTGATGGCGACAGTTTCACGTTTGCCTTCATTAACCCGCGTGGCGGTTTCGGGCTTCAGCGCCATCAGCGCGCTTACCCCTTTGCGCGCCCGGCTCGCCGCCCAGCCCTCAAGCCGTTCGCCGATTAAGAACAGCAGCAGGACCATCGCCGCTTCCGCCGTCGCGCCGATAAACAGCGCGCCGATGGCCGCCACGCTCATCAGCGTTTCGATGGCGAACCAGCTGCCGCTTCTTATCAGGCGCAGAGCCTGACGGGCTATCGGGAAGAGCCCGACCAGGGTAGTGGCGATAAACGCCATGTTACCGAACGGGTGGTTAATCTGCTCCAGACCCCAGCTGACCGCCATCATGATGATGAGCGTGATAAGGGGCAGGTTTTCTTTAAACGGGGAGGTTTTTTCAGCGGAAGCCGTTTCGCTGCGCAGGGTATAGCCCGCCTTGCTGACGGCAGCTTCAACCTGCTTCATGACGTCGCTATCGGTGCTGACCAGCAGCTTTTCGGTGGCGAACAGCACCTGAACGTAGTTCACGCCCGGCACCTGCTTCACTGCATTTTCCACTTTGCGGGCGCAGGCCGCGCAGTCCATGCCGCTGACCATCCAGCTGTAGCGGTTGCCGCTTTCAGGAGGCGCCTGAGTTTGCGTTTCGCACGCGCCTTCGCAGCAGCAGTCGTCTTTCGGCGGAACCGGACTGAGCTTAAGTGCCGAAAATTGTGGAACTTTTTTAGATGTTTCTGGAGTCGACATGGCAGTCTCCGGTAATGATAATTTTCTCATTAACCGCAGCATACACTCTGGAGTCGACTCCAGAGTCAAGGCTTATTTAAATATACAGCGAACGCACAATCAGGAAATGCCCGGCAAAGTAGCAGGCGGATGCAATCGCGTTATCCGCACGGAAGCGGCGGCGATAGTGGCTGCCCAGCCAGACGATATTGCCGAGTAACAGCAGCGCCGCACCGAAGAAGGCGGACATCGCCGGGGCGGTTGGACGGAAGAACCATAGCTCCCCGGCCAGCCACACCATCACCAGCGTCATAGCGATGAACGTGCATACCGGCAGACGCATCTCTTCCAGACGCGACCAGATGACTGCTATCAGCAGGGCGCCAATCACCAGCAGCACCAGCGGCAGCGGCCAGAAGAAGGAGAGCGTCATCTGGCTGGCAAAGTAGATGGTATACAGCAGATGCGACAGGAAGAACGCCCCCACGGCGTACAGCAGGCGCTGGCGCGGCAGCAGGGTTAAGGCATCGCCAATCAGGGAGGCACACAGCCCGGCGAGCACCAGATAGCTAATGGCGTTAAACATCGGGGCTTGCCAGGCTAAAAGCAGAAGCAACAGCAGCGTAACGGGTTTAAACAACCAGCGCTGCCAGGCTGGACCGCGATAAGACGCATCGACGTAAAGCCATGCGGAAAAACAGACAGCGATAAATGACCAAAGCATATTAACTCCCTGTAACTGTTGAGGCTGAATAATCAGTTTCTGATCCAGTGTAGTGACGCGGGCGGGCGTTTGGCAATGCCGGGGCAGGCGAGGTATCCTGAATTCCGCATAATCTGATGGGATGTTTTAATGAGCAAGATGCCGCTGTTTTTCATTATCGTGGTGGCGATTATCGTCATTGCCGCCTCGTTCCGCTTCGTGCAACAGCGCCGCGAGAAGGCGGATAACGATGCCGCACTGCTGATGCAAAAGCGCGTAGTGGTGACCAACAAACGTGAGAAGCCGCTCAACGACCGCCGCTCGCGCCAGCAGCAGGTGACGCCTGCGGGCACAACAATGCGCTATGAAGCGAGCTTTAAGCCAGAAACGGGCGGCCTGGAGATGACCTTCCGCCTGGAGGCGCAGCAGTACCATCGGCTGACGGTAGGGGAGAAAGGGACGTTGAGCTACAAAGGGTCGCGGTTTGAAGGGTTTGAACCGGAGCGGTAATTTTCCCCTCACCCCGGCCCTCTCCCAGAGGGAGAGGGTGTAATCGTCCCCTCTCCCTCTGGGAGAGGGTTAGGGTGAGGGCATCAGGCCGCACCTTACTTCTTCACCTGCGCCTTAAATTTCTTCATCCACACCAGCAGTTCAAACACGCCAAAAATAAACACCCGCAGCTGCTGCCAGCCGGTCATCGGCGGGCCATCTTTTGGCAGACCATTTTTCAGCATCACCATCTGCAGGGCGTGCATAAACGACGTGAAAATCAGCGCCACGTTAACGAAGATATTCAACGGGCGCGGGAACGGGTGCACCAGATTCAAAATCAAAAATGCCCAGACGCCCAGCATCAGCAAGCGTCCCAGGTTAATCAGTACCGGCATCGGATCCTCCTTGTGCCTGACGGTGATACAGACGATAAGCCACCTGGCCTGCGACCTTTTCGCGGTGCAGATCCCAGTGAACGGGAACGGGTGGCAGGCCGTTTTCCACTTCGCTTTCTACATAAATTAGCGCGTCATCCGCCAGCCAGCCATTGTGCTCCAGCAGGGATAACGTCTCTTCCAGCAGCCCCTTGCGGAACGGCGGGTCAACAAACACGACGTTATGCGGCGTGCCCTGTTGCGCGAGGAAGCTTAGCGTATTGGTATTTACCACTTTCGCATTCGTCGCCTTCAGCGTCGCCAGATTTTGCTGCAGGGTCTGCGCGACGCCGCGCTCCATCTCCAGCAGCGTGGCGCTGGCAGCATAGCGCGACAGCGCCTCCAGCCCTAAGGCACCGCTTCCGGCGAAGCAGTCCAGGCAATGGGCGTCTACCATTGACGGGGCAAGCCAGTTAAACAGCGTCTCGCGAACGCGGTCGGTGGTGGGGCGTAAACCGGGGCTGTCCGGCACCGGTAATTTCCGGCCTCGCCACTGGCCGCCGATAATGCGAATTTGACCGGCCGGGGCGCGGGTGGGTTTCTTCATCTCTGGAAAGCTCTGTTAACCATTGCCCTGCGATTGCGGGCGGTGATGTCAATTAAGTAAAGTGTTAGACTATTTCATCATTTTTTTAGCTTCCCTGTATATAGCGCCGCGAGGAGTGTAGTCGCAGATGGCAAAACAAAAAAAACGTGGCTTCTTTTCCTGGTTGGGTTTCGGTGAAAAAGAGCAAGAAACAGAACAGAAAACCGAAGAACAACAGGTTGCAGAAGAGCAGTCACAGCCTGAAACGCCAGTAGAAACCGCTGCGGTTGTCGAAGCGGAAGAGCCTGCCCACAGCAAAGAAGAGATTGAATCCTTTGCTGAAGAGGTGGTTGAGGTTACTGAACAGGTTCAGGAGAGCGAGAAGCCAGAGCCGGTCGTCATCGAGACCGTTGCCGATGCGCCTCAGGCCGCAACAGAACATGAAGAGCTGCCGCTGCCGGAAGAGGTCAACGCCGAAGAGTGGCAGGCCGAAGCGGAAACCGTTGAAATCGTTGAGGCGGTGGAAGAAGAGGCGGCACTTGAGCCAGAGCTGACCGACGAAGAGCTGGAAGCCCAGGCGCTGGCGGCGGAAGCCGCGGAAGAGTCGGTCATCGTTGTGCCGGTGGAAGAGCAGGCCGAAGAAGAGATCGTGCAGGAGCAGGAAAAACCGACCAAAGAAGGTTTCTTCGCGCGCCTGAAGCGCAGCCTGCTCAAAACCAAAGAAAACTTAGGTTCCGGATTTATCAGTCTGTTCCGCGGCAAGAAGATCGACGACGATCTGTTTGAAGAGCTGGAAGAGCAACTGCTGATTGCGGACGTGGGCGTGGAGACCACCCGTAAGATCATCACCAACCTGACCGAAGGGGCGAGCCGCAAACAGTTGCGCGACGCCGAGGCGCTGTACGGCCTGCTGAAAGACGAGATGGGTGAAATTCTCGCAAAAGTTGACGAACCGCTTAATATTGAAGGCAAAACGCCATTTGTTATTCTGATGGTTGGCGTTAACGGCGTGGGTAAAACCACCACCATCGGCAAGCTGGCGCGTCAGTTTGAGCAGCAGGGCAAATCGGTGATGCTGGCGGCGGGCGATACCTTCCGTGCGGCAGCGGTTGAGCAGCTCCAGGTGTGGGGCCAGCGCAACAACATTCCGGTGATTGCCCAGCACACCGGCGCGGATTCCGCGTCCGTGATTTTCGACGCCATCCAGGCGGCGAAGTCGCGCAACGTGGACGTGCTGATCGCCGACACCGCAGGGCGTTTGCAGAACAAATCGCACCTGATGGAAGAGTTGAAGAAAATCGTCCGCGTCATGAAGAAGCTGGACGAAGATGCACCGCATGAAATTATGCTGACTATCGACGCCAGCACCGGGCAGAACGCCATTAGCCAGGCGAAGCTGTTCCATGAAGCGGTAGGACTGACGGGGATCGCGCTGACCAAGCTGGACGGCACCGCGAAAGGCGGGGTGATCTTCTCCGTGGCCGACCAGTTCGGCATTCCTATCCGCTACATCGGTGTGGGCGAGCGTATTGAGGATTTGCGTCCGTTTAAGGCGGACGACTTTATTGAGGCATTATTTGCCCGAGAGGACTAACAATGATTCGCTTTGAACACGTCAGTAAGGCCTATCTCGGTGGGAGACAAGCGCTGCAGGGGGTGACGTTCCACCTGCAGCCGGGCGAGATGGCATTCCTGACCGGCCATTCCGGCGCGGGGAAAAGTACCCTGCTCAAGCTTATCTGTGGGATAGAACGGCCAAGCGCCGGGAAAATCTGGTTCAGCGGCCACGAAATTAGCCGTCTGAAAAACCGCGAAGTGCCGTTTCTGCGTCGTCAGATCGGCATGATTTTCCAGGATCACCACCTGCTGATGGATCGCACCGTTTTCGATAACGTGGCGATCCCGCTGATTATTGCCGGCGCCAGCTATGACGATATCCGTCGTCGCGTCTCTGCGGCGCTGGATAAGGTCGGGCTGCTGGACAAAGCGAAGAACTTCCCGATCCAGCTCTCCGGCGGTGAACAGCAGCGCGTCGGCATCGCCCGCGCGGTGGTGAACAAGCCTGCGGTACTGCTGGCGGATGAACCGACCGGTAACCTGGACGATGCCCTGTCCGAAGGGATTTTGCGTCTGTTTGAGGAATTCAACCGCGTAGGGGTAACGGTACTGATGGCGACGCACGATATGGGACTCATTTCTCGTCGTTCGTACCGCATGCTGACCCTGAGCGACGGGCATTTGCACGGAGGCCACGGTGAACAAGCGTGATGCAATGAACCAGATTCGGCAGTTCGGGAACCGGTTTGACCGTTTCCGTAAGCCGCAGGGCGGCGGTGACGGCAATCGTAATGCGCCTAAGCGCCAGAAAGCGGCGCCGAAGCCGGCCTCCCGCAAGACCAACGTGTTTAACGAGCAGGTGCGTTACGCCTTCCACGGCGCGCTGCAGGACCTGAAAAGCAAACCGCTGGCGACGTTCCTGACGGTGATGGTGATTGCCATCTCCCTGACGCTGCCAAGCGTCTGCTACATGGTCTATAAGAACGTCAACCAGGCGGCGTCGCAGTATTATCCGTCACCGCAGATCACCGTTTATCTGGATAAAGCGCTCGACGATAACGCGGCGGCGCAGGTGGTCGGGCAAATCCAGGCCGAGCAGGGCGTGGAAAAGGTCAATTATCTTTCCCGTGAAGAAGCGCTGGGCGAGTTCCGTAACTGGTCAGGCTTTGGCGGCGCGCTGGATATGCTCGAAGAGAACCCGCTGCCTGCGGTGGCGGTGGTGATCCCGAAGCTTGATTTCCAGGGCACCGATTCGCTGAATACCCTGCGCGACCGCATCACCCGCATCAACGGGATTGATGAAGTACGCATGGACGACAGCTGGTTTGCCCGTCTTGCGGCACTGACCGGGCTGGTGGGACGCGTGTCGGCGATGATCGGCGTGCTGATGGTGGCGGCGGTGTTCCTCGTCATCGGTAACAGCGTGCGCCTGAGCATCTTTGCGCGCCGCGATACCATCAACGTGCAGAAACTGATTGGCGCAACGGACGGTTTCATCCTGCGTCCGTTCCTTTACGGCGGCGCACTGCTCGGTTTCTCCGGCGCATTTCTTTCACTGATATTGTCAGAAATTTTGGTGATGCGGCTTTCGTCTGCCGTCACTGAAGTGGCGCAGGTTTTCGGAACTAAGTTTGATATCAGTGGTTTAGGCTTCGATGAGTGCCTGCTGTTGCTGCTGGTGTGCTCCATGATCGGCTGGATTGCCGCATGGCTGGCAACGGTTCAACATTTACGCCACTTTACTCCCGACTAATAAAAGCGTGATATAATCTTTCCCTGCACCGAGATGTTCGCTCTGCAGGGAAAGCGTCCCTGTTGTCTCTTCCCCTGTTATCATCTCCATGTCACATTTTGTGCGTAATTTATTCACCGTTGCACCTGGAACTTGTGGATAAAATCACTGTCTGATAAAAGAGTGAATGCTAATCTCGTTGCTCAAACGCTTTGGCATGGTTGTTGCCTGACGGGGACAGCCTGGACCAGAAGAAACATTGAGAGGAATGAATGACCAAAGAAATGCAAACTTTAGCTTTAGCCCCTGTTGGTAACCTGGAATCTTATATCCGGGCTGCGAACACCTGGCCGATGTTAACGGCCGAGGAAGAAAAGGAGCTTGCTGAAAAGCTGCATTACCAGGGCGATCTGGAAGCAGCGAAGAAGCTGATCCTGTCTCACCTGCGCTTTGTTGTTCACATTGCTCGTAACTATGCGGGCTATGGCCTGCCGCAGGCGGACTTGATTCAGGAAGGTAACATCGGCCTGATGAAGGCTGTACGTCGCTTTAACCCGGAAGTGGGCGTGCGACTGGTCTCCTTCGCCGTACACTGGATCAAAGCAGAAATTCATGAATACGTGCTGTGCAACTGGCGTATCGTGAAGGTCGCCACGACAAAAGCGCAACGTAAGCTGTTCTTCAACCTGCGTAAAACCAAGCAGCGTCTGGGCTGGTTCAATCAGGATGAAGTGGAAATGGTGGCGCGTGAGCTGGGCGTATCCAGCAAAGACGTGCGTGAGATGGAATCCCGTATGGCCGCGCAGGACATGACTTTCGATATGTCCTCCGACGACGACGCATCTGACAGCCAGCCGATGGCACCGGTTCTGTATCTGCAGGATAAAACCTCTAACTTTGCCGACGGCATCGAAGAGGATAACTGGGAAGATCAGGCCGCGAACAAGCTGACCCATGCGATGGAAGGCCTCGACGAACGTAGCCAGGATATCATCCGCGCCCGCTGGCTGGACGAAGACAACAAGTCCACGCTGCAGGAGCTGGCCGACCGCTACGGCGTTTCTGCGGAACGTGTTCGTCAGCTTGAAAAGAACGCCATGAAAAAACTTCGCGCCGCTATCGAAGCGTAATTACCGCGAATTACACCGAGAACCCCTGGATGAGAGTCTGGGGGTTTTGTTTTTTTAGCGCCCGCTCTGGCGAATTCCCTCCCCCTGGCAAACACTTACTGATGCGCTAAGCAGGCGACTTCTCAGGGGGACAGGGTGAAAAATAACGAACTGAACGACCGGCGTTTACAGGCGACGCCGCGCGGCATCGGCGTCATGTGTAACTTCTATGCCGACAAAGCCGAAAACGCCACGGTGTGGGACGTGGAAGGCAATGAGTACATCGACTTCGCCGCCGGGATCGCGGTGCTGAATACCGGCCATCGCCATCCCAAAGTCATCTCCGCGATCGAAAAACAACTCCACGCGTTTACCCACACGGCCTACCAGATTGTGCCGTACGAAGGCTACGTGGCGCTTGCCGAGCGCATCAACCAGCGCGTGCCGATTGACGGCCCGGCCAAAACCGCGTTCTTCTCGACGGGGGCTGAGGCAGTCGAAAACGCGGTCAAAATTGCCCGCGCGTACACCAGGCGCCCTGGCCTTATCACCTTCGGCGGCGCGTTCCACGGCCGCACTTTTATGACCATGGCGCTGACCGGTAAAGTCGCGCCGTACAAGCTCGGCTTCGGCCCGTTCCCCGGCTCGGTGTATCACGCGCAGTATCCGAACGAGCTGCACGGCGTCAGCACGGCGGAAGCGTTGAAAAGCCTGGAACGCATCTTCAAAGCCGATATCGCTCCTGACCAGGTCGCGGCCATTATTCTCGAACCGGTTCAGGGGGAGGGCGGTTTCAACATCGCGCCCGCTGATTTTATGCAGGCTCTTCGCGCCCTGTGCGATACCCACGGCATTTTGCTGATTGCTGACGAGGTACAAAGCGGCTTCGCCCGCACCGGCAAGCTTTTCTCGATGGAACAGCACTGCGTGAAGCCGGACCTGATCACCATGGCAAAAAGCCTGGCGGGCGGGATGCCGCTTTCAGCGGTATCGGGCCGTGCCGACGTGATGGACGCGCCTGCGCCGGGCGGGCTGGGCGGCACCTACGCAGGTAATCCGCTGGCGATTGCCGCAGCGCACGCGGTGCTGGACGTGATTGATGAGGAAGATCTCTGCACGCGCTCGGCGCATCTCGGTCATCACCTGGTGGAAGTGCTCAATAAAGCCAAGGAACACTGCCCATATATCGCTGACATTCGCGCACAGGGCTCGATGGTGGCGGTAGAGTTTAACGATCCGCAATCCGGGCAGCCTTCGCCGGAATTCACCCGCCAGGTGCAGGAACGCGCGTTGAACGAAGGGCTGCTTCTGCTGAGCTGCGGCGTGTATGGCAACGTTATCCGCTTCCTCTATCCGCTTACCATCCCAGAAGCGCAGTTCCGTAAAGCGCTGGATATTATCTCCGCGTCGCTGACACGTTAAAGCCACAAGCCCGGCGGTAAATCCTGTCGGGCTTATCATATATTCATTTCAAATTAGCTATTCCAAAATCATAAAAATGGGGTATGTTTTAGCAGAGTATGCTGAAAAAGCGCGAACAGCACACCAATAACTGAAATAAAGCGCTGCACAACAACATCACAACAATCGTAATAACCATAATAATGGGGAATCTCAGGATGAACATGAAGGGTAAAGCGTTACTGGCAGGATGTATCGCGTTGGCATTCAGCACCATGGCACAGGCAGATATTAAAGTGGCTGTTGTGGGCGCAATGTCCGGTCCGGTAGCACAGTACGGCGACCAGGAGTTTACGGGCGCTGAACAGGCGGTTGCAGACATTAATGCTAAGGGCGGCATCAAGGGCGAAAAACTGCAGATCCTAAAATACGACGATGCCTGTGACCCGAAGCAAGCGGTCGCGGTAGCGAACAAAGTGGTGAACGACGGGATCAAATACGTTATCGGTCACCTCTGCTCCTCCTCTACTCAGCCAGCGTCTGACATCTACGAAGACGAAGGCATTCTGATGATCACCCCGGCTGCAACTGCACCAGAGCTGACCGCGCGAGGCTACAAGCTGACCCTGCGCACCACGGGTCTGGACTCCGATCAGGGCCCAACGGCGGCTAAGTACATTCTGGAAAAAGTGAAGCCGCAGCGTATCGCGATTGTTCACGACAAACAGCAGTATGGTGAAGGTCTGGCCCGTGCGGTGCAGGACGGTCTGAAAAAAGGCAATGCCAACGTGGTCTTCTTTGACGGGATCACCGCCGGTGAGAAAGACTTCTCCACGTTGGTGGCGCGTCTGAAGAAAGAGAATATTGATTTCGTTTACTACGGTGGTTACCACCCGGAAATGGGCCAGATCCTGCGCCAGGCGCGCGCGGCCGGTCTGAAAACCCAGTTCATGGGCCCGGAAGGCGTGGCGAACGTGTCCCTGTCTAACATCGCGGGTGAATCAGCCGAAGGCCTGCTGGTAACCAAGCCGAAGAACTACGACCAGGTCCCTGCGAACAAACCTATCGTGGATGCCATCAAGGCGAAGAAACAGGATCCAAGCGGCGCGTTCGTCTGGACTACCTACGCTGCGCTGCAGTCCCTGCAGGCGGGTCTGAACCAGTCAGCCGATCCGGCTGAGATTGCTACCTGGCTGAAAGCGAACACGGTCGAAACCGTCATGGGGCCGCTGTCCTGGGATGCGAAGGGCGATCTGAAGGGCTTCGAGTTCGGCGTGTTTGACTGGCATGCGAACGGCACGGCGACAGACGCCAAATAAAAGCAAAAAGGCAACGTAAGTTGCCTTTTTTAATGTTTTCTCCCTCTCCCCGTGGGAGAGGGCCGGGGTGAGGGCATCAGGCCGCACAGATCAGGCCGCACAAATCAACTCTGGCGCTTCTCCCACCCGCTCTCCTGCGCCGTAAACCCTAACGCCTGCATAAACGCCGCCATCACGCCGCGGTCTTCCACGCCCACGTCGGCCATCCACCATGAGTTCACGTTCGGGTTTTCGCGGATCACTTCTTCAATTAAATACTGTCCCACACCGCGACGACGGGTCACGTCACGTACGCGCAGCGAGTCCAGCGCCCCCTCCGTGCCGCTCAGGGTCACGCGAACCGCAGCCAGCAAGCGCTCGTTAAAGCGCGCGGCATAAATGCGATGGTTCTCGTCGACATGCAGTGACGAAGGGGAATATTCCGGCCAGATCTTGCCCAGGTCGATATGATCCTGGTCGCTAAAGGTCACCAGACGCACGATAGTCAGTTTCATTAGCTACTTGTCCAAATCAAATTGAGTAGGGGCAGTGTACTCAATTTATTCACTCAGCGGCTTCCTCTTTTTATTCTCATTAACCAGGTGATTAGTTTTTTAGCAATGCAATGGGCAGTGTGAAAACACATGGATCGAAAAATAAGCAGAATTTTAACCTGAAAGGCAGTGTTTTATTCGGCGCTTTGTACCGTTATTTTATGCTGCAAACTGCACTTTTATTTGTTTATCTCTGCCTGATTTCAGAATATTATCTTTGCTTAATCGCCTGAAAAATAGAGATTTTAGTCTGGTTTTTGATAAAAACCTGCGCTAAACCATTAAAGGCACTGGTAAAAATAGCGTTGTTCATTAAAAGTACAGAATGCTTTTTAACCATAATAAAACAAAATATAAACACGACATCACGAATGGGGATTCAGAGATGAAAAGGAACGCGAAGACGTTAATCGCGGGGATGGTCGCACTGTCGATCTCGCATGCCGCTATGGCGGAGGACATTAAAGTTGCGGTAGTGGGTGCGATGTCCGGCCCTGTTGCCCAGTGGGGTGACATGGAGTTCAACGGCGCGCGCCAGGCCATTAAAGACATCAACGCTAAGGGCGGCATCAAGGGCGACAAGCTGGTGGGCGTGGAATATGACGACGCGTGCGATCCGAAACAGGCCGTCGCGGTCGCCAACAAAATCGTCAACGACGGTATCCAGTACGTGATCGGCCACCTGTGTTCATCTTCCACCCAGCCGGCGTCTGATATCTACGAAGACGAAGGCATCCTGATGATCACCCCTGGAGCAACTAACCCTGAGCTGACCCAGCGCGGATACCAGCACATTATGCGTACCGCCGGTCTGGACTCCTCGCAGGGGCCCACCGCGGCGAAATACATTCTCGACACCGTTAAGCCAAAGCGTATTGCTATCATTCATGACAAACAGCAGTACGGCGAAGGCCTGGCGCGCTCCGTTCAGGACGGCCTGAAAAAAGGCGGCGCGAACATCGTCTTCTTCGACGGCATTACCGCCGGTGAGAAAGACTTCTCCGCGCTGATCGCCCGTCTGCAAAAAGAGAATATCGACTTCGTTTACTACGGCGGCTACTACCCGGAGATGGGTCAAATGCTGCGCCAGGCGCGCGCCACCGGTCTGAAAACCCAATTTATGGGGCCAGAGGGCGTGGGCAACGCCTCCCTGTCAAACATCGCGGGGGATTCTGCCGAAGGCATGCTGGTGACGATGCCAAAACGCTATGACCAGGATCCGGCCAACAAGGCTATCGTGGATGCGCTCAAGGCGCAGAAGAAGGATCCGAGCGGTCCATACGTCTGGATCACCTACGCGGCCGTGCAGTCTCTGGCGACGGCCCTGGATCGTACCGGCAGCAAAGAACCGCTGGATCTGGTGAAAGATTTAAAAGCGCACGGGGCGAACACCGTGATTGGGCCGCTGAACTGGGATGAGAAAGGCGATCTGAAGGGATTTGAGTTTGGTGTCTTTAAGTGGCACGCCGACGGTTCGTCCTCGGCCGCCAAATAATTATCCCACCGCCCGGCTCACCGGGCGGGTATAAAAAGGTTTGCATATGTCCGAGCAGTTTCTCTATTTCCTGCAGCAGATGTTTAACGGCGTCACGCTGGGAAGCACCTACGCGCTGATCGCCATCGGTTACACGATGGTTTACGGCATTATCGGTATGATCAACTTCGCCCACGGCGAGGTGTACATGATCGGTAGCTACGTCTCCTTTATGATCATTGCCGCGCTGATGATGATGGGCATCGACAGCAGCTGGCTGCTGGTCGCCGCCGGGTTTGTCGGCGCGATTGTGATTGCCAGCGCCTACGGCTGGAGCATTGAGCGCGTGGCCTACCGGCCGGTGCGCAGCTCCAAGCGTCTGATTGCGCTGATCTCCGCGATCGGGATGTCCATCTTCCTGCAAAACTACGTCAGCCTGACCGAAGGCTCGCGCGACGTGGCGCTGCCAAGCCTGTTTAACGGCCAGTGGATTGTGGGGGCCAGCGAAAACTTCTCGGCCTCTATCACCACCATGCAGCTGGTTATCTGGGTCGTGACCTTTATCGCGATGCTCGCCCTGACCCTGTTCATTCGCTACTCCCGCATGGGACGCGCCTGCCGCGCCTGCGCGGAAGACCTGAAGATGGCGAGCCTGCTCGGCATCAACACCGACCGCGTGATTGCCCTGACCTTCGTGATTGGCGCGGCAATGGCGGCGGTTGCTGGCGTGCTGCTCGGCCAGTTCTACGGCGTAATTAACCCGTACATCGGTTTTATGGCCGGGATGAAAGCCTTCACCGCGGCGGTACTGGGCGGTATCGGCAGTATTCCGGGCGCGATGATCGGTGGCCTGATCCTGGGCGTGGCGGAAGCGCTCTCCTCGGCGTACCTGAGCACGGAATATAAAGACGTGGTGTCGTTTGCCCTGCTGATTCTGGTTCTGCTGGTGATGCCTACCGGTATTCTGGGCCGTCCGGAGGTAGAGAAAGTATGAAACCGATGCATTTTGCAATGGCGCTGCTCTCTGCCGCTATGTTCTTCGTGCTGGCCAGCGTCTTTATGGGCGTCCAGCTTGAGCTGAATGGCACCAAACTCGTTGTCGATACCGCGGCTGATATTCGCTGGCAGTGGGTATTTATCGGCACTGCCGTGGTATTCCTGTTCCAGCTGCTGCGCCCGCTGTTCCAGAAGACGCTGAAAAATATCTCCGGACCGAAATTCGTGCTGCCGGCAATCGACGGCTCTACCATTAAGCAGAAGCTGTTCCTCGTGGCGCTGCTGGTGGCCGCCGTGGCGTGGCCGTTTGTGGTGTCGCGTGGCACCGTGGATATCGCCACCCTGACCATGATCTACGTAATTCTCGGTCTCGGTCTGAACGTGGTGGTGGGGCTCTCTGGCCTGCTGGTGCTGGGCTACGGCGGCTTTTACGCCATCGGCGCCTACACCTTCGCGCTGCTGAACCACTACTACGGCCTCGGCTTCTGGACCTGCCTGCCGCTGGCGGGGCTGGTCTCTGCCGCCGCGGGCTTCCTGCTCGGCTTCCCGGTGCTGCGCCTGCGTGGTGACTACCTGGCGATTGTGACCTTAGGCTTCGGAGAAATCGTCCGTATCCTGCTGCTGAATAACACCGAAGTGACCGGCGGCCCGAACGGCATCAGCCAGATCCCGAAACCGACCTTCTTCGGACTGGAATTTAGCCGTACCGCCCGCGAAGGCGGCTGGGACACCTTCAGCAACTTCTTTGGCATCAAGTATGACCCGTCCGACCGCGTGATCTGGCTTTACCTGGTGGCGCTGCTGCTGGTGGTGATTACCCTGTTCGTGATCAACCGTCTGCTGCGCATGCCACTGGGCCGCGCGTGGGAAGCGCTGCGTGAAGATGAGATCGCCTGCCGCTCTCTGGGCCTGAACCCGACCCGCATCAAGCTGACCGCGTTCACCATCAGCGCCGCGTTTGCCGGTTTCGCCGGAACGCTGTTTGCCGCGCGTCAGGGCTTCGTCAGCCCGGAATCGTTCACCTTTGCCGAATCTGCCTTTGTGCTGGCGATTGTGGTGCTTGGCGGGATGGGCTCGCAGTTTGCCGTTATCCTCGCGGCCATCCTGCTGGTGGTCTCGCGCGAGCTGATGCGCGACTTTAACGAATACAGCATGCTGATGCTGGGTGGTTTGATGGTGCTGATGATGATCTGGCGTCCGCAGGGCCTCCTGCCGATGACCCGTCCACAGCTGAAGCTGAAGAACGGGCAAGCGAAAGGAGAGCAGGCATGAGTCAGCCATTATTATCCGTTAACGGTCTGATGATGCGTTTTGGCGGCCTGCTGGCAGTCAACAACGTGAATCTTGACCTGCACAAGAAAGAGATTGTCTCCCTGATTGGCCCGAACGGGGCGGGGAAAACCACGGTCTTCAACTGCCTGACCGGCTTCTACAAGCCGACGGGCGGCACCATCATGCTGCGCGATCAGCACCTTGAAGGGCTGCCGGGCCAGCAGATTGCCCGCATGGGCGTGGTGCGTACCTTCCAGCACGTGCGTCTGTTCCGCGAGATGACGGTGATTGAGAACCTGCTGGTGGCGCAGCATCAGCAGCTGAAAACCGGGCTGTTCTCCGGCCTGCTGAAAACCCCGGCCTTTCGCCGCGCGCAGGATGAAGCGCTCGATCGCGCCGCCACCTGGCTGGACCGAATTGGCCTGCTGCAGCACGCCAACCGTCAGGCGAGCAATCTGGCCTATGGCGATCAGCGTCGCCTGGAGATTGTGCGCTGCATGGTCACCCAGCCGGAAATCCTGATGCTCGACGAACCGGCGGCAGGGCTCAACCCGAAAGAGACCAAAGAGCTGGACGAGCTGATTGCCGAGCTGCGCGATAGTCACGACACCACCATCCTGCTGATTGAGCATGACATGAAGCTGGTGATGGGCATTTCGGACCGTATCTACGTGGTAAACCAGGGTACGCCGCTGGCGAACGGCACGCCGGAAGAGATCCGCAACAACCCGGACGTGATCCGCGCATACCTTGGTGAGGCATAAGATGGAAAAAGCGATGTTAACGTTCGACAAGGTCAACGCGCACTACGGCAAGATCCAGGCGCTGCACGACGTCAGCCTGCACATCAATCAGGGTGAAATCGTCACTCTGATAGGCGCCAACGGCGCGGGCAAAACCACGCTGCTCGGCACCCTGTGCGGCGACCCGCGCGCAACCAGCGGGCAGATAGTGTTCGATGGTAAAGACATTACCGACTGGCAGACCGCCAGAATCATGCGCGAGGCGGTGGCGATTGTTCCGGAAGGGCGTCGCGTGTTCTCACGCATGACGGTGGAAGAGAACCTGGCGATGGGCGGCTTCTTCGCTCACCGCGATGAATACCAGACCCGCATCAAGTGGGTATACGAGCTTTTCCCGCGCCTGTGGGAGCGCCGCATTCAGCGTGCGGGTACCATGTCCGGCGGTGAGCAGCAGATGCTGGCGATTGGCCGCGCGCTGATGAGCCAGCCGCGCCTGTTGCTGCTGGACGAACCGTCGCTCGGTCTGGCACCGATCATCATTCAGCAGATTTTCGACACCATTGAGCAGCTGCGTAAAGAGGGGATGACCATCTTCCTCGTCGAGCAGAACGCCAACCAGGCGCTGAAGCTCGCTGACCGTGGTTACGTGCTGGAGAACGGCCGCGTGGTGCTGGAGGATACCGGCGACGCGCTGCTGGCTAACGAAGCGGTGCGGAGCGCTTACCTGGGCGGATAGGTAAAAGCAAAAAGGCAACGCAAGTTGCCTTTTTTAGTGTTTGCTCCCTCTCCCTGTGGGAGAGGGGCGGGGTGAGGGCACCAGACCGCGCGAGGTAAAAGCAAAAAGGCAACGCAAGTTGCCTTTTTTAGTGTTTTCTCCCTCTCCCTGTGGGAGAGGGACGGGGTGAGGGCACCAGACTGCACCCAATCCAACACCCCCAACCCCCTTCACACAACCATCATCACCCTGACGCCTGGCTGTCACTTATCTGTAAACAAACAGTTATTTTTCTGTCATTCGAGCATGGCATGTTACCTCGCGAGCATAAAACGCGTGATATCGCGCATCCGGCACAATAAGAGAGATGACAATGACATCGTTACGACACACAGCTTTGGGTCTGGCACTGGGTCTGGCTTTTGCGACGAACGCAATGGCTGTCACCACCATTCCGTTCTGGCATTCCATGGAAGGGGAGTTGGGTAAAGAGGTTGACTCCCTGGCGCAGCGTTTCAACGACACCCATCCGGATTACAAAATTGTGCCGGTATACAAAGGCAACTACGAGCAGAGCCTGAGCGCGGGCATCGCCGCCTTCCGTACCGGCAACGCGCCAGCCCTGTTACAGGTTTATGAAGTGGGCACCGCCACCATGATGGCCTCCAAAGCCATCAAGCCGGTGTATGAAGTGTTCAAAGAAGCGGGCATCAACTTCGACGAATCCCAGTTCGTGCCGACCGTAGCGGGTTACTACACGGATTCCAAAACCGGGCACCTGCTGTCCCAGCCGTTTAACAGCTCCACGCCGGTGCTGTACTACAACAAAGACGCCTTCAAAAAAGCCGGTTTAGACCCGGAGCAGCCGCCAAAAACCTGGCAGGATCTGGCCGAGTACACCGCGAAGCTGAAAGCGGCGGGAATGAAGTGCGGCTACGCCAGCGGCTGGCAGGGCTGGATCCAGATTGAAAACTTCAGCGCCTGGCACGGCCTGCCGGTTGCCACCAAAAACAACGGCTTCGACGGCACCGACGCGGTACTGGAGTTCAACAAGCCGGAGCAGGTGAAGCACATCGCGCTGCTTGCCGATCTGAACAAGAAGGGCGACTTCAGCTACTTCGGGCGTAAAGACGAATCCACCGAGAAGTTCTACAACGGCGACTGCGCCATTACCACCGCCTCGTCCGGCTCGCTGGCGGATATCCGTCACTACGCCAAATTCAACTACGGCGTGGGCATGATGCCATACGACGCAGACGTGAAGGGCGCGCCGCAGAACGCCATCATCGGCGGGGCGAGCCTGTGGGTGATGCAGGGCAAAGACAAGGGCACCTACAAAGGCGTAGCCGAGTTCCTCGACTTCCTGGCGAAGCCGGAAAACGCCGCCGAGTGGCACCAGAAGACCGGCTACCTGCCCATCACCAAAGCCGCGTATGACCTGACCCGCGAGCAGGGCTTCTATAGCAAGAACCCGGGCGCGGATATCGCGACGCGTCAGATGCTGAACAAGCCGCCGTTGCCGTTCACCAAAGGGCTGCGTCTGGGCAACATGCCGCAGATCCGCACCATCGTGGATGAAGAGCTGGAAAGTGTCTGGACCGGTAAGAAAACGCCACAGCAGGCGCTGGATTCGGCGGTAGAGCGCGGGAATCAGCTGCTGCGTCGCTTTGAGCAGTCGACTAAATCGTAATTAAAACTAATCCCCTCACCCCGGCCCTCTCCCCAAAGGGGCGAGGGTGTAATCGTCCCCTCTCACCTTTGGGGAGAGGGTTAGGGTGAGGGGTAAAAACCAACCTGAGCAAACCTATGTCATCATCCCGTCCGGTGTTCCATTCCCGCTGGCTGCCGTACCTGCTGGTCGCGCCGCAGCTGGTCATCACCGTTATTTTCTTTATCTGGCCTGCGGGCGAAGCGCTGTGGTACTCGGTACAAAGCGTCGATCCGTTCGGGCTCTCCAGCCAGTTTGTTGGCCTGGACAACTTCACCGCGCTGTTCCATGACAGCTACTACCTGGACTCCTTCTGGACGACGATGAAGTTCAGCGCGCTGGTCACCGTCAGCGGCCTGGTTGCCTCGCTGTTTTTCGCCGCGCTGGTAGATTACGTGGTGCGCGGCAGCCGCCTGTATCAGACCCTGATGCTGCTGCCTTATGCCGTAGCGCCCGCCGTCGCCGCCGTGCTGTGGATCTTCCTGTTTAACCCGGGGCGCGGGTTGATTACCCATTTTCTGGCCGAACTGGGCTACGACTGGAACCATGCCCAGAACAGCGGCCAGGCGATGTTCCTGGTGGTGTTCGCCTCGGTGTGGAAGCAGATCAGCTACAACTTCCTGTTCTTCTTTGCCGCGCTGCAGTCCATCCCGCGCTCGCTGGTGGAAGCGGCGGCAATTGACGGCGCAGGGCCCATTCGCCGCTTCTTCAGGCTGTCGCTGCCGCTGATCGCCCCGGTGAGCTTCTTCCTGCTGGTGGTTAACCTCGTGTACGCCTTCTTCGACACCTTCCCGGTGATCGACGCGGCCACCGCAGGCGGTCCGGTACAGGCGACCACCACGCTGATTTACAAAATTTACCGCGAAGGCTTTACCGGGCTGGATCTCTCCGCCTCTGCCGCACAGTCCGTCGTGCTGATGTTCCTCGTCATCATCCTCACGGTGGTGCAGTTCCGCTACGTTGAAAGTAAGGTGCGCTACCAATGATTGAGAACCGTCGCGGGCTGACGATTTTCAGCCATACCATGCTGATTTTAGGGATTATCGTCATCCTCTTCCCGCTGTACGTGGCCTTTGTCGCCGCCACGCTGGACACCAAAGCGGTGTTCGACACGCCGATGACGCTGATCCCGGGCACGCATCTTTTCGAGAACATGAAGACCATCTGGACCCAGGGCGTGGGCGCCAACAGCGCGCCGTTCTGGCTGATGATGCTCAACAGCTTCATCATGGCGTTTGGCATTACGGTCGGCAAAATTACGGTATCGATGCTCTCGGCCTTCGCCATCGTCTGGTTCCGCTTTCCGCTGCGTAACCTCTTTTTCTGGATGATTTTCATCACCCTGATGCTGCCGGTGGAGGTGCGTATCTTCCCCACCGTGGAAGTGATCGCCAACCTGAAGATGCTCGACAGCTACGCGGGCTTAACCCTGCCGCTGATGGCCTCGGCGACCGCCACCTTCCTGTTCCGTCAGTTCTTTATGACCCTGCCGGACGAGCTGATTGAAGCAGCGCGGATCGACGGCGCGTCGCCGATGCGTTTCTTCCGCGACATCGTGCTGCCGCTGTCGAAAACCAACCTTGCGGCGCTGTTTGTTATCACCTTTATCTACGGCTGGAACCAGTACCTGTGGCCGCTGCTGATTATTCAGGACGTCAACCTTGGCACCGCCGTGGCGGGCATTAAGGGCATGATCGCCACCGGCGAAGGCACCACCCTCTGGAACCAGGTGATGGCGGCGATGCTGCTCACCCTTATCCCACCCGTAGTCATTGTTTTAGCCATGCAGCGTGCGTTTGTCCGTGGCCTGGTCGATAGCGAGAAATAAGATGGCAGGTTTAAAACTTCAGGCAGTAACCAAAAGCTGGGACGGCAAAACCCAGGTTATTCAGCCGTTAACGCTCGACGTGGCGGACGGGGAATTCATCGTCATGGTCGGCCCGTCCGGCTGTGGCAAATCCACGCTGCTGCGCATGGTGGCGGGGCTGGAGCGCGTGACCTCCGGGGATATCTGGATTGACCGCCAGCGCGTCACCGAAATGGAGCCGAAAGACAGAGGCATTGCGATGGTGTTCCAGAACTACGCCCTCTATCCGCACATGAGCGTGGAAGAGAACATGGCCTGGGGGCTGAAAATCCGCGGCATGGGCAAAGGCCATATCGACGAGCGCGTGAAAGAGGCGGCGCGCATTCTGGAACTCGACGGCCTGCTCAAGCGCCGCCCGCGCGAGCTCTCCGGCGGCCAGCGCCAGCGCGTGGCGATGGGGCGCGCCATCGTGCGCGATCCGGCGGTATTCCTCTTCGACGAGCCGCTCTCCAACCTTGACGCCAAGCTGCGCGTGCAGATGCGTCTTGAGCTACAGCAGCTGCACCGTCGTCTGAAAACCACCTCCCTGTACGTGACCCACGATCAGGTCGAAGCCATGACGCTCGCGCAGCGCGTAATGGTGATGAACAAAGGCATCGCCGAGCAGATTGGCACCCCGGTGGAAGTGTACGAGAAACCGGCCACCCGCTTTGTGGCGAGCTTTATCGGCAGCCCGGCGATGAACCTGCTTGAAGGGCGTATCAGCAGTGCGGGCACGCATTTTGAGCTGGAAAGCGGGATGGCATTGCCGATCAACTGGTACTATCGTGGCTACGCCGGGCGTAAGATGACGCTCGGTATCCGCCCGGAGCATATTGCTTTAACCTCTCAGGCGGACGGCGGCGTGCCGCTGGTGATGGACACGCTGGAGATGTTGGGTGCAGATAACCTGGCGCACGGGCGCTGGGGGGATCAAAAAATGGTGGTGCGCCTGGCACATCAGGAACGCCCGAAAGCGGGTAGCAGGCTGTGGCTGCACCTGCCGGAAAACCATCTGCACCTGTTTGACGGTGAAACAGGACAACGAGTATGAGCAACTGGCCTTATCCCCACGTCGTCGCCCACCGGGGCGGCGGTAAGCTGGCGCCGGAGAACACCCTGGCGGCGATTGATGTTGGCGCGCGTTACGGCCACACCATGATCGAGTTCGACGCCAAGCTGTCAAAAGACGGCGAAATTTTCCTGCTGCATGACGATAACCTCGAACGCACCAGCAACGGCTGGGGCGTGGCGGGCGAACTGCCGTGGCGCGATCTGCTGAAAGTCGACGCCGGAAGCTGGTACAGCGGCGAATTCAAAGGCGAACCGCTACCGCTGCTGGCGGAAGTGGCGGACCGCTGTCGCCAGCACGGTATGATGGCCAATATCGAAATCAAACCGACCACCGGCACCGGGCCGCTGACGGGCAAAGTGATTGCCCTTGCCGCGCGTGAGCTGTGGGAAGGAATGACCGCGCCGCTGCTCTCCTCGTTTGAAATTAACGCGCTGGAAGCGGCACAGGCAGCCGTGCCGGAGCTGCCGCGCGGGCTGCTGCTTGATGAGTGGCGCGAGGACTGGCGCGAGCTGACGATGCGCTTAGCGTGTGTCTCTATTCATCTTAATCATAAGCTGCTGGATGAGGCGCGGGTGAAGATGCTGAAAGACGCGGGTCTGCATATTCTGGTCTACACCGTTAACAAACCCCAGCGTGCAGCCGAGCTGCTGCGCTGGGGCGTGGACAGCATCTGTACCGATGCAATCGACCTGATCGGCCCGGACTTTAGTTCTGCGGATTAAGCATACTGCCGTTCGACTGCGGCGGCAGCATATGCTGCTGTCCGCTGCCTGACGACGTCATCCCCCCTAACATCCCGCCGTTTTTATTCGGCAGCGGCTGCTCGCGCACTTGTCCCTGCTGCACGCGCTGGGTGTTGGCGTTCATCTGGTTTTGCAGGCTCTGCTGCTGCATCTGGGTCTGCGTTCTCAGCTGCTGATTCAGCATCCCTTTCTGCTGCTGTTGCTGGCTCATCATCTCGGTCTGCATACGCTGCTGGCTCGGGATAACATACCCCTGCTGGTTCGGGTTATTCATGGTGTTGAGCGGCTGTGCGAGCGCGGCAAACGGGATCAGCGCCGTAAGAATCATCAAGCGTTTCATTGTCATTTCCTCCTCTTGAGGCCTCTCTTAAGTTTACCCTGATTTCACCATGACGATGATTTTTTAGGAGTTGTGAACCAGGCTTAAGCGGGGAATATGGATCCCTTCACCTGGAGAACAATAATGATGAAACCAACCTTCTTGCGCTGGGTCGCCATCGCCGCGCTGATGGCAGGCGGTACATTTAGCGTGGCGGCCAACCCGCCGGCGGCGCCTCCGGTCTCTTACGGCGTGGAGGAAGATGTTTTCCATCCCGTGCGGGCAACCCATGGCATGGTGGCATCGGTGGATGCGCTGGCAACCCGCGTGGGTGTCGATATTCTCAAACAGGGCGGTAACGCGGTGGATGCTGCGGTCGCCGTCGGCTATGCGCTGGCGGTGACGCACCCGCAGGCGGGGAACCTGGGCGGCGGCGGCTTTATGATGCTGCGCACCAAAGACGGGAAAACCACCGCCATCGACTTCCGCGAAATGGCGCCTTCTCAGGCGTCCCGGGATATGTTCCTCGACGACCAGGGTAACCCTGACAGCAAAAAATCCCTGACCTCCCATCTCGCCTCCGGCACGCCGGGCACCGTTGCGGGCTTCTCGCTGGCGCTGGAAAAATACGGCACGATGCCGCTGAATAAAGTGGTGCAGCCTGCCATCAAGCTGGCGCGCGACGGCTTTGTGGTGAATGATGCCCTGGCGGACGATCTCAAGACCTACGGCAGCGAAGTTATTCCCAATCATGAAAACAGCAAGGCCATCTTCTGGAAAGACGGCGAGCCGCTGAAGAAGGGCGATAAGCTGGTGCAGAAGAACCTCGCCAAAAGCCTGGAGCTGATTGCGGAGCACGGTCCGGACGCGTTCTATAAAGGGGCGATTGCCGATCAGATTGCACAAGAGATGCAGAAGAACGGCGGGCTCATCACCAAAGCGGATCTGGCGGAATACAGGGCGGTGGAGCGCGAGCCGATTAGCGGCACCTATCGCGGGTACGAGGTCTTCTCCATGCCGCCGCCGTCTTCCGGCGGGATCCACATCGTGCAGATCCTCAATATTCTTGAAAACTTCGATATGCACAAGTTCGGCTTCGGCAGCGCGGACGCCATGCAGGTGATGGCGGAAGCGGAAAAACGCGCCTACGCTGACCGCTCGGAATATCTCGGCGATCCGGACTTCGTGAAGGTGCCGTGGCAGGCGCTGACCAACAAGGCGTATGCCAAATCCATTGCGGAACAGATCGACATCAACAAGGCCAAACCGTCGAGCGAGATCCGCCCCGGCAAGCTGGCGCCGTATGAAAGCAACCAGACGACGCACTTCTCGGTGGTGGATAAAGACGGTAATGCGGTGGCGGTGACGTACACGCTCAACACCACCTTCGGCACCGGGATTGTGGCGGGCAACAGTGGCATTCTGCTGAACAACGAGATGGATGACTTCTCCGCCAAGCCGGGCGTGCCGAACGTCTACGGGCTGGTTGGCGGCGATGCGAATGCGGTTGGGCCGAAGAAACGTCCGCTGTCGTCCATGTCGCCCACAATCGTTGTGAAAGACGGTAAAACCTGGCTGGTGACCGGCAGTCCTGGCGGCAGCCGGATTATCACTACCGTGCTGCAGATGGTGGTGAACAGCATCGACTTTGGGATGAACATTGCCGAAGCCACCAACGCCCCGCGTTTCCATCATCAGTGGCTTCCGGACGAACTGCGCGTGGAGAAGGGCTTTAGCCCGGACACCATCAAGCTGCTGGAGCAGCGCGGACAGAAGGTGGCGGTGAAAGAGGCGATGGGCAGCACCCAGAGCATTATGGTCGGGCCGGATGGGGCGCTGTTCGGGGCGTCGGATCCGCGGTCGGTGGATGATTTGACGGCGGGGTATTGATATGTTGCCGGGTGGCGGCTTCGCCTTACCCGGCCTACGTGTTTCATTCCCTCTCCCTGTGGGAGAGGGTTAGGGTGAGGGCAACAAACTACTTCATCCGCGCCATATAATACGCATCCACATATTCACCGTTGCGCAGGGCATAGCGTTTGCCGGTGCCTTCAATTTCGAACCCGTGTTTTTTGTACACCGCAATCGCTGGTTCGTTATCGACAAACACCGTTAGCTCAATGCGGTCAACGCGCAGCCAGTTATCGCACATATCAATCATGGTGCGCATCAGCGCGCTGGCAACGCCCCGGTTTTGCCACTGTGCGCCCACACAAATCCCAAAATCAGCCACATGGCTGCGGCGCGGGCGTTGCGCGACGACGATGCACAGATGGCCGGCGACGTGACCGTCTATGCAGGCGACGAGCTGCTTAATGCCAGGCTGGTCGGATAGCCGCTCCTGCCACATTTGCTCAGAGGGATGAGGAACCTGTAGCGTGTTGTGGTACACCTCCGGCTGGGCGTGGATCTGACGAATGGCGTCATAATCTTTCGGTTCCGCGTGGCGTATCACTATCTCACTCATTCCTTGTTCCTCAGTCAGTTAAAAGTCCCCTCCAACATCAATGACTTTAAAATTTGAGTCAACCGCTATTTTTTGCAAAAAGTATTGGACAAGTGCGAATGAGAATGATTATTATTGCTTCGCATTCAGGAAGACCCCTACGGGAACCTGAAAGCACGACATTGCTCACATTGCTTCCAGTATTACTTTAGCCAGCTTCTCGCTGGCTTTTTTTTGCCCTTTTTCTCCCTCTCCCCGTGGGAGAGGGCTGGGGTGAGGGCAAAACATGCGCTATGGTAAAACCCAGTAACCTTCCAAAAGGACTGAGCTATGACACTACATTGCGCATTTATTGGATTTGGTAAAAGTACGACCCGCTACCACCTTCCGTATGTCCTCCACCGTAAAGATACCTGGCATGTGGCCCATATCTACCGTCGCAGCGCGAAGCCGGAAGAGCAATCTCCGCAGTATTCCCATATTCATTTTACCAGCGATCTGAACGAGGTATTGAATGACCCGCAGGTAAAGCTGGTGGTCGTCTGCACCCACGCCGACAGTCATTTTGAGTATGCGAAACGCGCGCTGGAAGCGGGCAAAAACGTGCTGGTGGAAAAGCCGTTCACCCCGACCATTGCCGAAGCGAAGGAACTGTTCGCGCTGGCGAAAAGCAAAGGGCTGACCGTGATGCCGTATCAGAACCGCCGCTTTGACAGCTGCTTCCTGACGGCGAAAAAAGCGATTGGAAGCGGCAGGTTGGGCGACATTGTGGAAATTGAAAGCCACTTCGATTACTACCGTCCGGTGGCGGAATCCCAGCCCGGCCTGCCGCAGGACGGCTCGTTCTATGGTCTGGGCGTGCACACCATGGACCAGATCATCTCCCTGTTTGGCCGCCCGGACCACGTGGCGTATGACATCCGCAGCCTGCGTAATAAAGCCAACCCGGACGACACCTTTGAAGCGCAGCTGTTCTACGGCGACCTGAAAGCCATCGTCAAAACCAGCCATCTGGTGAAAATCGACTACCCGAAATTTATCGTTCACGGTACCAAAGGTTCGTTTATCAAATACGGTATCGACCAGCAGGAGACCAGCCTGAAGGCCAATATCATGCCCGGTGAGCCTGGCTTTGCGGCGGACGATTCCGTGGGCGTGCTGGAGTATGTGAACGACGAGGGCGTGACGGTCAAAGAAACGCTGAAACCGGAAACCGGCGACTATGGCCGCGTCTACGATGCGCTGTTTGAGACCCTCACAAACGGCACGGCGAATTACGTCAAGGAATCTGACGTTCTGACCAACCTGGAAATCCTTGAGCGGGCCTTCGAGCAGGCCTCTCCTGCCACGATAACCCTCGCGAAATAAGCAAAAACGGCTCCTCTACGCTTGTTCATAATTTTTGAACAGAGGAGTCAATTTTCACCCTCTATGATCCCCGGCCGTTTGCGTCCACACTTACTCCATCGAAACGAACTGAGGGTGAAAACAATGATCTACTTACGCAAAGCAAACGAACGTGGTCACGCAAATCATGGCTGGCTGGACTCATGGCATTCATTCTCGTTTGCCGACTACTACGACCCGAACTTCATGGGCTTCTCCGCACTGCGCGTGATTAACGACGACGTGATTGATGCAGGCCAGGGCTTCGGTACCCATCCGCACAAAGACATGGAAATTCTGACCTATGTGCTGGAAGGGGCGGTTGAGCACCAGGACAGCATGGGCAACAAAGAGCAGGTTCCGGCGGGCGAGTTCCAGATTATGAGCGCGGGTACCGGGGTGCGCCACTCCGAGTACAACCCGAGCAAAACGGAAAAACTGCACCTGTATCAAATCTGGATCATTCCAGAAGAGACCGGCATCACGCCGCGCTACGAGCAGCGCCGCTTTGACGCGAAACAGGGCAAACAGCTGGTGCTGTCCCCGGACGCGCGTGAAGGTTCCCTGAAGGTGCATCAGGATATGGAGCTTTACCGCTGGGCGCTGGCAAAAGACGAACAGTCCGTGCACCAGATTGCCGCCAACCGCCGCGTCTGGATCCAGGTGGTGAAAGGTGAAGTGTCCATTAACGGCACCAAAGCCACCACCGCCGATGGTCTGGCCGTCTGGGATGAGCAGGCGCTCTCCGTACATGCCGACAGCGAAAGTGAAATCCTGCTGTTTGACCTGCCTCCGGTCTAAATAATTTCTCAACCTTCCCTTTAAACGGGGAAGGTTGAGCTTTGTCCGTGATAAACTGAGCAAATCTCTCACTTCAAGATTTCTCAGGACGATGAAAAAGAAACGCCCCGTACTTCAGGATGTCGCCGATCGCGTCGGTGTGACCAAAATGACGGTCAGCCGTTTTTTACGTAACCCGGAACAGGTTTCCGTGGCGTTGCGTGGCAAGATTGCCGCCGCCCTTGATGAACTGGGTTATATCCCCAACCGCGCACCCGATATTCTCTCCAATGCGACCAGCCGTGCGGTGGGCGTCCTGCTTCCTTCCTTAACCAACCAGGTTTTCGCTGAAGTTCTGCGCGGTATCGAAAGCGTCACCGATGCTTTTGGCTATCAGACCATGCTCGCCCACTACGGGTACAAGCCGGAACTGGAAGAGGAACGTCTTGAATCGATGCTTTCCTGGAACATCGACGGCCTGATTTTAACCGAACGTACCCACACTGCCCGCACGCTCAAAATGATTGAAGTGGCCGGTATCCCGGTGGTAGAGCTGATGGACAGCCAGTCTCCGTGCCTCGACATCGCCGTTGGGTTCGATAACTTCGAAGCGGCGCGCCAGATGACGGCGGCCATCATCGCCCGTGGGCATCGTCATATCGCCTATCTGGGTGCGCGTCTTGATGAACGTACTATCATCAAACAGAAGGGATACGAGCAGGCGATGCTCGACGCGAACTTAACCCCCTACAGCGTGATGGTGGAGCAGTCCTCATCTTACACCTCGGGTATTGAGCTGATGCGTCAGGCGCGACGCGAGTATCCGCAACTGGACGGTATTTTCTGTACCAACGATGACCTGGCGGTCGGCGCGGCGTTTGAGTGTCAGCGTCTGGGGCTGAAGATCCCTGATGATATGGCGATCGCCGGTTTCCACGGCCACGACATCGGCCAGGTGATGGAGCCGCGTCTGGCGAGCGTCCTGACCCCGCGTGAACGTATGGGCCGCATTGGCGCAGAACGCCTGCTGGCGCGCATTCGTGGCGAGACGGTTACCCCGAAAATGTTAGATTTAGGTTTCACCTTGTCACCGGGTGGATCTATTTGAACTGACAAATTTGAAGTAGCTCACACTTATTCACTTCGCGCACGTTTGGATATTGCTTCTCTTTTGCCCCAGCAGGACAATGTTACCGATAACTGTTACCCGTAACAATTGACTGAGGGACACCCTTTGAGCACGACTAATCACGATCACCACGTTTACGTCCTGATGGGCGTGTCCGGTAGCGGTAAATCTGCCGTGGCGAGCGAAGTGGCGCATCAACTTCAGGCTGCGTTTCTTGATGGTGACTTCCTCCATCCGCGCAGCAACATTATGAAAATGGCCTCCGGCGAGCCGCTGAACGATGACGACCGCAAACCGTGGTTGCAGGCCCTGAATGACGCCGCGTTCGCGATGCAGCGCACCAATAAAGTTTCCCTGATCGTCTGCTCCGCGCTGAAAAAAACCTACCGCGACCTGCTGCGCGACGGCAACCCGAACCTCTCTTTCATCTACCTGAAAGGGGATTTTGAGGTGATTGAAAGCCGTCTGAAGGCGCGTAAAGGCCACTTCTTTAAAACCCAGATGCTGGTGACGCAGTTCGAAGCGCTTCAGGAGCCGGGTGAAGATGAAAAAGACGTCTTAGTGGTTGATATCGATCAGTCACTGGAGGGTGTTGTAGCCAGCACCATCGAGGTCATTAACAAAAGGCAGTAAGTTTTGAGTACATTAACGCTAGTTTTGACAGCAGTGGGTTCGGTATTGCTGCTGCTGTTTTTAGTGATGAAGGCGCGTATGCACGCCTTCGTTGCTTTGATGGTGGTTTCTATAGGTGCAGGTCTCTTTTCCGGCATGCCGCTCGACAAGATCGCCGCGACGATGGAAAAAGGGATGGGCGGTACGCTGGGCTTCCTGGCGATTGTGGTCGCGCTGGGCGCGATGTTTGGCAAGATTCTGCACGAGACGGGCGCGGTCGACCAGATTGCCGTCAAGATGCTGAAATCGTTCGGTCACAGCCGCGCGCACTACGCGATTGGCCTGGCCGGTCTGATTTGCGCACTGCCCCTGTTCTTTGAAGTGGCCGTTGTGCTGCTCATCAGCGTCGCGTTTTCTATGGCGCGCCATACCGGCACTAACCTCGTCAAGCTGGTCATTCCGCTGTTTGCGGGCGTGGCGGCAGCCGCAGCGTTTCTGCTGCCTGGGCCTGCGCCGATGCTGTTGGCGTCCCAGATGCACGCTGACTTTGGCTGGATGATCCTGATTGGCCTGTGCGCGGCAATCCCGGGGATGATTATTGCCGGCCCGCTGTGGGGCAATTTCATCAGCCGTTACGTTGAGCTGCACATTCCGGACGACATCACCGAGCCGCACCTGGGCGAAGGCAAAATGCCATCCTTCGGCTTCAGCCTGTTGCTGATCCTGCTCCCGCTGGTTCTCGTGGGTCTGAAAACCATCGCTGCACGTTTCGTTCCGGTAGGTTCTTCTGCCTACGAGTGGTTTGAGTTCATCGGTCACCCGTTCACGGCGATCCTGGTGGCCTGTCTGGTGGCGATTTACGGCCTGGCGATGCGCCAGGGGATGCCAAAAGACCGCGTGATGGAGATCTGCGGTGCGGCTCTGCAGCCTGCGGGGATTATCCTGCTGGTAATCGGTGCCGGTGGCGTGTTCAAGCAGGTGCTGGTGGATTCCGGCGTGGGCCCGGCTCTGGGTGAAGCGCTGACCGGGATGGGTCTGCCGATTGCGGTAACCTGCTTCGTGCTGGCTGCGGCGGTGCGTATCATTCAGGGTTCTGCAACCGTGGCGTGCTTAACCGCCGTGGGTCTGGTGATGCCGGTGATTGAACAGCTGAACTACTCCGGTGCGCAGATGGCCGCGCTGTCTATCTGTATCGCGGGCGGTTCGATTGTGGTCTCGCACGTTAACGACGCAGGCTTCTGGCTGTTCGGTAAGTTTACCGGCGCGACCGAAGCGCAAACCCTGAAAACCTGGACGCTGATGGAAACCATCCTCGGCACGACGGGTGCGATTGTCGGGATGATTGCCTTTACGCTGCTGAGCTGAATGCGGTGATTTAAGAAGGCTCAAAAATAAGGCCCGGTAGCGTTAGCGCTTACCGGGCCTTTATATTATGCAGAACGCCAGGCCGGGTCAGGTGAAGCCACCACCCGGCTTTTTCACATCACTCGCCCTGCGTGGCGCTCTCGATCGTCAGGCGCACGTCCGAGGTAATCAGCTCAGCCAGCATCTGGTAAACCTTCAGCGTCTCTTCCGGCTCGGCATCGCCCGTATCGCTGATGAAGCCTTCGTCACGCAGCGTCAGCACCAGGGAGCTAAAGACCGCTTTGTCGAAGAATTCAGGGGCGTTAATGCCGTGCAGAACGGACAGACGCTGTGCCAGTGTCCGGCTCTCTTTCTCCAGCGTGCCGCGGTTGATCGACGGATTCGCGCTCAGCAGCCAGAACGTAATGGCGTAGCGCTGGAGCGTTTCACGCGCACCGGCCGCCAGCAGTTGCAGGGTACGGGAGCGTGACGGATTGATGTGCAGTTCGTCGTTTGCAACGGTAATCAGCCCCTGACGGCGCAGCTCTTCCGTCAGTTTATCCAGCTCAACGGCCAGCTCTTCCTTACTCCAGCGCAGGAACAGCTCCGCTTTCAGCATCGGGTAGAGCGTCTCAACGTGGCGCAACAGCTCCTGGCGTGAGATGCGGCGATGCTGGGTGATAATGGCCGCCATGAGCGACGGCAGCATCAGCATATGAGCGATGTTGTTGCGGTAGTACGTCATCAGCACCGCTTGCTCGCGCGGCAGAATGATGATGTCGCCGATCGTGTCTTTCTCGACTTCGAACTTGTTCATCTGCAGCGCGTGATCGATAAGCTCGCTGGCGGTAGCAGAAGGGGCCGTCGAATCAACCGAGTACGGCACGTTGCGCATCATGTCCAGGTAGCAGTCCAGCTGCTCCGTGAGCTGTTCACGAGTCAGGGAGCGCTGACGGGAAGCCAGCAGCGCCGTACAGCACAGGTTCATGGCATTGGCTGCACCGGCGTTGTTAATGCGCACCATCAGCTCGGACGCGATACCGTTCACCGTTGGCGTCAGCCAGGCCGGACGAACCGCTTCAATAGGATCGATAGACTCGCGCCACTCCGGAACATGATGGTTCAGATACGTCATCAGCGGCATCGGTTCGCCAAAGTTTACGTAGCCCTGACCCAGATTGCGTAACTTGCTCAGGCCGCGCAGCATCTGCGGCAGGCTCTCTTTCTCTTTGGTCGCACCACGCAGCTCTTTGGCGTACGTGCCCACTTCCATCACGTGCTCATAGCCAATGTAAATTGGCACCAGCGTGATCGGACGGGTTCCTCCGCGCAGCATCGCCTGAATGGTCATCGAGAGCGTGCCGGTCTTCGGATCGAGCAGGCGACCGGTACGGGAACGACCGCCCTCCACGAAGTACTCCACGGAGTAGCCGCGGCTGAACAGCTCGCCGAGATACTCGCGGAACACGGTGGAGTAGAGCTTGTTGCCCTTGAAGGTACGACGAATAAAGAATGCACCCAGACGGCGGAAAATCGGGCCTGCTGGCCAGAAGTTCAGGTTAATACCAGCGGCAATGTGCGGCGGTACCAGCCCCTGGTGATAGAGCACGTAGGAGAGAAGCAGATAGTCCATGTGGCTGCGGTGGCAGGGGACATAGACAATCTCATGGCCATCGTGCGCCAGCTGCCGCACACGTTCGGCGTTATGAACGTTGATGCCCTGATACAGGCGGTTCCAGGTAAAGCCGAGAATACGATCGGACAGGCGAATCATCTCGTAAGAGAAGTTCGCTGCGATCTCCTCCATCAGCGCAATGGCGTTCTGCTGGGCTTTCTCATGCGAAATTTTCTTGCTGCGCGCTTCATCTTCAACGGCGCGGGCAATCGCTTTAGAGGCCAGCAGCTTGTTGAACAGGTCCTGACGCGCCGGGAGGCGCGGCCCTACAGCCGCCAGGCGCTGACGGGCGAAGTGCATACGCGCCACGCGCGCCAGTTTTTGCGCGATGATCTTGTCTGTGCCGTGCTCGTCCGCCATCCGGCGAAGGGAGACGGAAGGGGAGAATCGCACAAAGCTGTCGCGTCCCAGCCAGGAGACCGCGAAGAACTTCTGAATGCCGTTAAGCATGCGCAGCGGTGGGTTCTCTTCACCTTTTTCACGGCCCGGGCGGCGACCAAACATTACCGATACCGGCACCATCTGCACATCCAGGTCAGGATTGCTGCGGTGCAGGTCGAGATAGTCGTGGAACAGCTTGATGGACTCTTCTTTCGGCGTGTAATAGGTAAACACGCGCGGCCCGCCGTGGATGAACACGTAGCGCGGCAGCAAAGTGCCGTCAACTTCCAGCGGTTCAAGCGGGTCGGGTAAATCATGCGCCAGACACTGGGCGCGAAGCGTCAGCAGGTCTGCCTTCGAGTTATAAGGCAAAACGTACATAATAGGGCGCGACGTATCGAGCCCCAGTTCCAGCGCGGGTTCTGCTGGGATAGACTTGCTTTTTACCAGGATGCTTAATGGTAAATTAAGTAATTTGTAGTAAATTCGTGGCCAGCCGGACATAAACGATGTAAAGCCTCTGGTTAATAATGCAATTGCGGCGCAAGGATAACAGAAAGCGCGCAAAATTTCTGTTGTTACCCGTCATACTTCAGGCGGCAGCGAAACGCGCTGCTGCTCCTGTTACTGACGCTCTTTTTTAAAAAAGGTTCTTTTAATGGCCAATAATACCACTGGGTTAACGCGTATCATCAAAGCCGCTGGCTATTCATGGAAAGGTTTCCGTGCCGCGTGGGTTAATGAAGCTGCTTTTCGCCAGGAAGGTGTCGCCGCTATCGTCGCGGTTATCATCGCCTGTTACCTTGATGTAGATGCCATTACCCGCGTGCTTCTCATCGGTTCCGTACTTCTGGTGATGATAGTGGAAATTCTCAATAGCGCTATTGAGGCCGTTGTTGACCGGATCGGCTCAGATTTCCACGAGCTTTCTGGCCGCGCGAAAGATATGGGCTCTGCCGCTGTGCTGCTGGCAATTATCACTGCAGCTATTACCTGGGTCACGCTGCTTTGGTCACATTTCCGATGAGCCTCGAGGAATAATTAAGTCCCTGGTTTTTTGTGCAGTTTTTGGTTCCAAAATCGCCTTTGACTGTATATACTCACAGCATAACTGTATATACACCCAGGGGGCGGAATGAAAGCATTAACGACCAGGCAGCAAGAGGTGTTTGATCTCATTCGGGATCATATCGGCCAGACGGGTATGCCACCCACGCGTGCGGAAATCGCGCAGCGTTTGGGCTTCCGTTCTCCGAATGCTGCCGAGGAACACCTGAAAGCGCTGGCGCGTAAGGGTGTAATTGAGATTGTGTCAGGCGCGTCGCGCGGTATCCGCCTGCTGGTGGAAGAAGAGACGGGCATTCCTCTGATAGGCCGCGTTGCCGCAGGTGAACCGCTGCTGGCACAACAGCATATAGAAGGCCACTACCAGGTCGATCCTGGTATGTTCAAGCCGAGCGCTGATTTCCTGCTGCGCGTTAGCGGGATGTCGATGAAAGACATCGGCATTCTTGATGGCGACCTGCTGGCCGTTCACAAAACGCAGGATGTGCGGAACGGCCAGGTGGTGGTGGCGCGCATTGATGACGAAGTGACCGTTAAGCGCCTGAAAAAACAGGGTAACACCGTCCAGCTGTTGCCTGAAAACAACGAGTTCACCCCGATTGTGGTCGACCTCCGCGAACAGAGCTTCTCTATTGAAGGTCTGGCAGTAGGCGTGATTCGCAACGGCGAATGGCTGTAATCTCTTCCTGACAGGCTACGCTTTCGCTGTAGCCTGCTTCGTCTTCCATTCCCGGTATTTCTCATGTCACTGCTGACGGCTTCAGATAAGGCATTGTGGCGTCTTGCCCTGCCGATGATTTTCTCCAATATCACCGTGCCCTTGCTGGGTCTGGTCGACACGGCCGTTATTGGTCATCTCGATTCCCCTGTTTATCTTGGCGGCGTGGCTATTGGGGCGACGGCAACCAGCTTCCTGTTTATGCTGCTGCTCTTTTTACGTATGAGTACTACCGGGCTCACGGCACAGGCGTACGGTGCGAAAGACCCGTTACGTCTGGCGCGTGCGCTGGTGCAGCCGCTGATCCTGGCGCTGGGCGCGGGAATGTTGATTGTTTTACTGCGCACGCCCCTGATCGACCTTGCACTCCAGGTCGTTGGCGGCAGCGAGGCGGTACTGGAGCAGGCGCGTCGCTTCCTGGAAATTCGCTGGCTTAGCGCGCCCGCTTCGCTGGCAAACCTGGTTCTGCTGGGTTGGTTACTGGGCGTGCAATATGCACGTGCGCCAGTGATTTTGCTGGTCGTGGGAAACCTTCTCAACATTGTGCTCGATCTCTGGCTGGTGATGGGCCTGCATATGGACGTACGCGGGGCGGCACTGGCGACGTCGATTGCAGAATACGGGACCTTTTTCATTGGCTTGTGGATGGTCTGGCGCGTGCTGGCGATGCGCGGGATCTCCTTTGCGCTGCTCAAAACAGCATGGCGCGGCAATATCCGCAGGCTGCTGGCGCTCAACCGTGACATCATGCTGCGTTCGCTGCTGCTTCAGATCTGTTTCGGCGCTCTGACGGTCTTTGGGGCTCGACTGGGGCCAGAAATCGTTGCGGTGAATGCAGTCCTGATGACATTGCTGACGTTCACCGCCTACGCGCTGGACGGCTTCGCCTATGCCGTTGAGGCGCATTCCGGGCAGGCGTACGGCGCGCGGGAAAGTGGGCAGCTTCGGGATGTCTGGCGTGCGGCCTGCCGCCAGTCGGGCCTGGTCGCGCTGGCATTCGCACTGATTTACGCCTGTTTTGGCCGTGACATTATTGCATTACTCACTTCGTTATCGGCTTTACGCGAACTGGCGGACCGCTACATCGTCTGGCAGGTTATTTTGCCGGTAGTAGGCGTCTGGTGCTATCTGCTGGACGGCATGTTTATCGGCGCGACGCGCGGGGCGGAAATGCGCAACAGTATGGCGGTCGCGGCGGCGGGGTTTGGTCTGACGCTGCTGACGCTACCCTGGCTGGGTAATCACGGTTTGTGGCTGGCGCTTGCGGTCTTCCTCTCCCTGCGCGGCCTGTCGCTTGCCTTTATCTGGCACCGTCACTGGCAAAATAATACCTGGCTTCCCTCCCGCCACGATATATCGTGACGGTTAAAGATTCCGAATATGAAACCAACCGCCGAATCCTTAACTACAATAATTATCACGTCCAGCAGAAAAGAACGTAACGGACGTTACGACCCGACGCTTAACTAAGAGGACACGATGATGAATAAAGACGAAATCGGCGGCAACTGGAAGCAGTTCAAAGGTAAAGCGAAAGAACAGTGGGGTAAGCTGACCGATGACGATATGACCGTCATTGAAGGTAAACGCGATCAGCTTGTCGGTAAAATTCAGGAACGTTACGGCTACGCGAAAGATCAGGCGGAAAACGAAGTCAAAGACTGGGAAACCCGTAACGACTATCGTTGGTAACGCTGAATAACCCACACAGGCGGCTTCAGGCCGCCTTTTCTTTTGCCGTTAACGCGGCTTTTTCTTCACCAGAATTGAGTGGTCGTGCTGACACGCATCCTGATGCCGACAGGCTTCCACCTCTACGCATGCTGAACACAACCCGTGTGCTTCAATCACGTTATGACGCAGGGCAAAACCCATCCTTGCCGCCAGCGTGTGCATAATGTCCTCTACGCCCTCTGCGCCTTCTTCTTTTACCACGCCGCAGCGGTCGCAAATAAACATCGCCGATGTGTGGGTTGGCTGATCGAAAAGATGGCACAGCACATAGCTGTTTGTGGATTCGACCTTATGCACAAACCCTTGTTCCAGCAGGAAATCCAGCGCGCGATACACCGTGGGCGGTTTAGCCTGCGGCTCGCTTTCACGGAGCAGGTCGAGCAGATCGTAGGCGCTGATTGCCCCCTGTTGCAGGCTCATCAGGCGCAAGACTTCAAGGCGCTGCGGGGTCAGGCGCACATTGCGTTGCGCGCACAGCTTTTCGGCCTGCGCTAACAGCTCTTTTGTGGACTTATCCATTTAGCACCTCGGATGTTCTGGGATGTAAAACCCTCACTTTACCATGTTATGGCAAAAACACCGATATCCGCCAGGCTGTGCTATACCTGGCGCATCGCAAACCGGGAATGTAACCATGAAAAAACCAGACTGTATTACGCACTGGCGCGAGGTAGAAGGGCCAGATGACGCCACCTACCCCGACAGTAACGAGCTTTTTTCCATCGGTGCACCGCTGGCTCGCAGCCTGGGCCTCAGGCGCATAGGCATCCATCATGAGCGTTTACCGCCAGGACGTCGGACGTCCTATCCCCATGCGGAAAGTGACGAAGAAGAGTTTATCTACGTGCTTGAGGGCTATCCCGAAGCCTGGATTAATGGCTATTTGTGGAAGCTTGAACCCGGTGACAGCGTGGGCTTTCCCGCCGGAACGGGCGTGTGCCACACCTTTATCAACAATACGGACGAAGAGGTTCGGTTACTGGTGGTGGGTGAGGCCAACAAGAAGCAAAATCGCATCTACTATCCGCTCAACCCGGTCTATGCCGCCACGCGAGAGGACCGCTGGGTAGATCATCCCCCTCAATTTTTTGGCCCACATGATGGAAAACCTGTGAAAAAATAATTTCCTCTTCTATAAATATTGAGGGCCGTCACAAATTACAACAGGCCGTAAGGGAATTTTACTTAGGGAGTGAATTAGCGGGTCTTTTTATCTTTATTCACAGCAATAGTTCGCGCCTGTTTGGGGGATAACAGACAGGGGTTATTTCATAACAGACTATAAGACGGGCATACTGTGAAAAAACATTTTAAATTTTCGGTGGTTAGCATCGCTGTCTCCTTGTTTATGGCAAATCAGGCGGGAGCAGCCAATACCTGGACAGAATCACGTAGCGACGCGATGGGGGGGACCGGCGTTGCTTCGGGCAGTTATGGCAGCGGGGCATTAATTAACCCCGCGCTGCTTGCAAAGGCAAAACCGGACGATGATGTGACGGTCATTTTGCCGTCCGTTGGGGTGCAGGTGACGGATGAAGACAATCTTCAGGACGAAATTGATACCATCAACGACAAAATCAATCATTATAAAGATGTGGTTGATAACCTTACGCCAATTCAGGTCATCACCAATCCGCTAGGCTCGATTAATCAGTTCCAGGGCGCGGCCAAAGATCTGGCCGATGAGCTGGACTATCTCAAGGGTAAAACCGCACGCGCGACGGCAGGGGCAGGGCTTGCCGTGAGTATCCCTAACGATGTGCTTTCCGTGGCCTTTATGGCGAAAGGCTATGCCCATGGTCGGGTCAGTTCGTCTATCGATCAGCAGGATATTGATTATCTGCGCAGTATTCAAAGAAGCAATGTAGTGGCTGCCGGTGTTGCCCTGGACGCTGCGCTGAACGGCACGGATCAGATCACTAAAAACCTCAACTCAACGGCGTCCGGTCGGGCGGCGATTGTGTCTGACTATGGCGTTGCCGTTGCCCGCCAGTTTGACCTTGGCGGTGTTCCGGTTTCCGTGGGCGTGACGCCAAAACTGCAAAAAACCTGGATCTATAACTACACCACCTCAATCTACGATTACGACAGTAATAAGTGGAACGACAGCCGCTACCGTACAGACGATACCGGCTTTAACGTCGATGCCGGTATTGCCGCTGATTTTGGCGAACACTGGACGGTCGGCGTGAGCGGGCAAAACCTGATGTCGCGCGATATCGACACCAAAGATATCCGCATCCGCAACGGGCGTACGGGGGAAGTGGTGAGCTATAAAGACACCTACCAGATCCGTCCGCTGGTGACCGCGGGCGCCGCCTGGCACAACGATCTGGTGACCCTGACCGCCGATGGCGATCTGACCGAAACCAAAGGCTTCAAGAGCGAAGATACGTCGCAGTATGTTGGGGTCGGTGCTGAAGTGACTCCGCTGAGCTGGCTGGCGGTGCGCGCCGGTTATCGCGCGGACATGAAAGGTAACGACAGCAACGTCTTTACCGGCGGTGTTGGTTTCGCGCCGTTCAGTACCGTTCATGTTGACCTGATGGGCCTGTACGGTGAAGACGAAACCTGGGGCGCAGGGGCCCAGCTGAGTATGACGTTCTAAAGTCTACCGGAGGCGATGCGCCTCCGGCTTTTCTTTGTGCTATAGTAGCGCCCCTTTTCCACCAGATGCTTAAAACTTCGCCATGTCGTCAGAATACCAGACCGCTTTCCCTGCACACCGTTTCTCTATTGCGCCGATGCTCGACTGGACGGACAGACACTGCCGCTATTTCCTGCGCCAGCTCTCCCGCCATACGTTGCTGTACACGGAAATGGTGACCACGGGCGCAATCATTCACGGGAAGGGCGACTACCTGGCATACAGCGAAGAAGAGCATCCGGTTGCCCTGCAGCTGGGGGGCAGCGATCCGGCCGCGCTGGCGCAGTGCGCGAGGCTGGCGGAAGAACGCGGCTACGACGAGATCAACCTCAACGTTGGCTGTCCTTCCGACCGCGTGCAAAACGGCATGTTCGGTGCCTGTCTGATGGGCAATGCACAGCTGGTGGCGGACTGTATCAAGGCGATGCGTGATGTGGTCTCCATACCGGTAACGGTCAAAACCCGTATCGGAATTGATGACCAGGACAGCTACGAATTCCTGTGCGATTTCATCAACACGGTATCCGGGAAAGGCGAGTGCGAGATGTTTATCATTCACGCCCGTAAAGCCTGGCTCTCCGGCCTCAGCCCGAAAGAGAACCGTGAGATCCCGCCGCTGGATTATCCGCGCGTGTATCAACTGAAACGTGATTTCCCGCACCTGACGATGTCAATTAACGGCGGTATCAAGTCGCTGGAAGAGGCCAAAGCGCACCTTGAACATATGGATGGCGTGATGGTCGGGCGCGAGGCGTATCAGAATCCGGGCATTCTGGCGACGGTCGACCGCGAAATCTTTGGCATCGAAGGCGCGGACACCGATCCGGTTGCCGTCGTGCGTGCGATGTACCCTTACATTGAGCGCGAGTTGAGTAATGGCACTTATCTTGGCCATATCACTCGCCATATGCTTGGCCTGTTCCAGGGTATTCCGGGCGCGCGTCAGTGGCGTCGCTACCTGAGCGAGAATGCGCATAAAGCCGGTGCCGATATTGAGGTGCTGGAACATGCACTGCGACTGGTGGCAGACAAGCGATAACTTTCGCTAAAAGTTCGTCAAATTCACCACGCCCTGCGAATTCTCGCGGGGCGTTTTGCTTTAAGAACAATGCGTTAGCTTTGGCATGATTCTTGTAATGATTGCAGCAACATTCGGGAACTCGTGGGAGAGCACCATGCTGGAACTACTTTTTATCATTGGCTTTTTTGTCATGCTGTTAGCCACAGGCGTGTCGCTGCTCGGCATTTTGGCCGCGCTCGTTGTGGCGACGGTGGTAATGTTTATCGGCGGGTTATTTGCCCTGACGATCAAACTGCTGCCGTGGCTGCTGCTGGCTATCGCCGTGGTGTGGGTAATACGGGCGATTAAAGCGCCAAAATTGCCGACTTATCAGCGCAATAACCGCTTCCGTTACTAAGGTATTGAGGGGTTCGTCACATACTTGTAACTTTTCCGGCGGCATGGCTTAGAACAGAATAGGATTTACTTATCGAATCTGTCACTATGACTGCCGCTACAGAATTCATCGAGCTGTACCCTACATACAGCCGAACTAAAAAAAGAAAGGGCTTCCCACGGGAAGCCCAATTTCTTTTTAGGGGTCAGGGAATTAACAAACTTGAACCCTGCGTCGCCCGGCTTTCCAGCACCTCATGAGCACGCCGTGCATCGGTTAGCGGGTATTTCTGCGCATCTGCCACATCCACCTTAATCACGCCGCTGGCGATCAGCGAGAACAGCTCGTTGCTGGCTTCCTCCAGCTCTTCCCGGTTGGTGATGTAACCCTGCAAAGAAGGGCGCGTCACGTACAGAGACCCTTTCTGGTTCAGAATGCCCAGATTAACGCCGGTTACAGCGCCTGAGGCGTTACCGAAGCTCACCATCAGCCCACGACGCTGAAGGCAGTCCAGCGACGCCTCCCAGGTATCTTTCCCCACCGAGTCATACACCACGCGTACTTTTTTGCCGCCAGTGATCTCTTTTAGCCGCTCGACGACGCTCTCTTCCCGGTAGTTGATCACCTGCCACGCGCCCGCGTCCAGCGCACGCTGCGCTTTTTGCGCACTGCCTGTGGTGCCGATGAGCTTCGCGCCTAAGGCTTTCGCCCACTGGCAGGCAATCAGCCCCACACCACCGGCGGCAGCGTGGAACAGGAACTGCTCATCGGGCTTAATTTCGTAGGTTTTGCGCAGCAGGTAATAAACCGTCAGCCCTTTCAGGAATGAGGCGGCCGCCTGCTCAAAGGAGATGGCGTTCGGCAGCAGAGCGGCTTTGTCCGCCGGGACGTTGTGGACGGAGCTGTAAGCGCCCAGGGCAGACTGCGCATACACCACACGATTGCCTTCTTTGATATGTTTAACCGCACTGCCCACTTTGCTGACGATGCCGGCCGCTTCAGTGCCCAGGCCGCTCGGCATTGACGGAGGCGGGTAGAGGCCGCCGCGAATATAGGTATCGATGTAGTTAATGCCGATAGCTTTGTTTTCAACCTGGATTTCGTTCTCCCCAGGCGCAGCGGGGGTAAACTCCACCGCTTTCAGCACTTCAGGACCGCCGTGTTTCTGGAACTCAATGCGCGTTGCCATGCTCCCTCCGTAAGAAAAATATGGTAATCTTTCGACCCACTCTTTATCTCGGTAACTCCATTCACTATGGCAGGAAACAAACCCTTCAACAAACAGACTGAACCTCGCGAGCGTGATTTCCAGGTCGCAGGGTTAAAAGTCCCGCCGCACTCGATTGAAGCGGAACAGTCGGTGTTGGGCGGTTTAATGCTGGATAACGAACGCTGGGACGACGTTGCCGAGCGCGTGGTGTCTGAAGATTTCTACACCCGTCCGCACCGCCACATCTTTACTGAAATGGCGCGCCTGCAGGAGTCCGGCAGCCCGATTGACCTGATCACGCTCGCGGAATCGCTTGAGCGTCAGGGGCAGCTGGACAGCGTCGGTGGGTTTGCCTACCTGGCAGAGCTGTCAAAAAACACGCCAAGCGCGGCGAACATCAGCGCTTACGCCGATATCGTGCGCGAACGTGCCGTCGTTCGCGAGATGATCTCGGTGGCGAATGAGATTGCCGAGGCCGGTTTTGACCCGCAGGGCCGCACCAGCGAAGACCTGCTTGACCTTGCCGAGTCCCGCGTCTTCAAAATCGCCGAAAGCCGTGCGAACAAAGACGAAGGCCCAAAAAACATCGCCGATGTGCTCGACGCTACCGTGGCGCGTATTGAGCAGCTGTTCCAGCAGCCGCACGACGGTGTAACCGGGGTGAACACCGGTTATGACGATTTGAACAAGAAAACTGCCGGTTTGCAGCCGTCGGATTTGATCATCGTCGCGGCGCGTCCGTCGATGGGTAAAACAACTTTTGCGATGAACCTCGTCGAAAATGCGGCGATGTTGCAGGATAAGCCCGTACTGATTTTCAGCCTTGAGATGCCCTCCGAACAGATCATGATGCGTTCTCTGGCGTCGCTGTCGCGCGTGGATCAGACCCGCATTCGTACCGGCCAGCTCGACGATGAGGACTGGGCGCGTATCTCCGGCACCATGGGCATTCTGCTGGAAAAACGGAACATCTATATTGATGACTCCTCCGGCCTGACGCCGACTGAGGTCCGTTCCCGCGCGCGCCGTATCGCCCGTGAACACGGCGGCATCGGCCTTATCATGATCGACTACCTTCAGCTGATGCGCGTCCCGTCGCTCTCTGACAACCGTACGCTGGAAATTGCGGAGATTTCCCGCTCGCTCAAGGCGTTAGCCAAAGAACTGCACGTGCCGGTAGTGGCGCTGTCGCAGCTGAACCGCTCTCTGGAACAACGTGCCGACAAGCGCCCGGTCAACTCCGACCTGCGTGAGTCCGGCTCCATCGAGCAGGATGCCGACTTAATCATGTTTATCTACCGTGATGAGGTTTATCACGAGAACAGCGACCTGAAGGGGATCGCCGAAATTATCATTGGTAAGCAACGTAACGGCCCGATCGGGACGGTGCGTCTGACCTTTAACGGACAGTGGTCGCGTTTCGACAACTATGCCGGTCCTCAATATGATGATGAGTAATTTCTAAGGAATTCAAATGCAAGCGGCAACTGTTGTGATTAACCGCCGCGCTCTGCGACACAACCTGCAACGTCTGCGTGAACTGGCACCCGCCAGCAGGCTCGTTGCAGTCGTGAAAGCGAACGCTTACGGACACGGTCTTCTTGAGACCGCGCGAACGCTCCCCGATGCCGACGCCTTTGGCGTCGCCCGTCTTGAAGAAGCTCTCCGTCTGCGCGCAGGCGGCATTACTCAACCTATTCTGCTCCTGGAAGGCTTTTTTGAAGCCTCGGATCTGCCAACCATTGCCGACCAGCGTCTGCACACGGCGGTACACAACGAAGAGCAGCTGGCCGCGCTGGAAACTGCCACACTGAGCGAGCCGGTGACCGTCTGGATGAAGCTCGACACGGGCATGCACAGGCTGGGCGTGCGTCCGGAAAACGCGGAAGCGTTTTATCAGCGTCTGAGCCAGTGCAAAAACGTGCGTCAGCCGGTGAACATCGTCAGCCATTTTGCCCGTGCCGATGAGCCCGAGTGCGGGGCAACTGAGCAGCAGCTCGATATCTTTAACACCTTCTGCGAAGGCAAGCCGGGGATGCGCTCGATTGCAGCCTCCGGCGGGATCCTGCTGTGGCCGCAGTCGCACTTCGACTGGGCGCGTCCGGGCATCATCCTTTATGGCGTTTCACCGCTGGAGAACAAACCCTGGGGGCCGGACTTAGGCTTTAAGCCGGTGATGTCGCTGGTTTCAAAGCTGATTGCCGTGCGTGAGCACAAAGCGGGAGAGCCGGTGGGTTACGGCGGCACCTGGACCAGCGAGCGCGACACGCGTCTCGGCGTGGTGGCGATGGGCTACGGCGACGGCTATCCGCGCGCTGCGCCAACGGGTACGCCGGTGCTGGTCAACGGTCGTGAAGTGAAGATTGTCGGCCGCGTGGCGATGGATATGATTTGTGTAGATCTGGGACCTGAAGCCCAGGATAAAGCGGGCGACGATGTGGTGATGTGGGGCGAAGGTCTGCCCGTTGAACGCATTGCTGAAATCACGAAAGTGAGTGCTTACGAACTTATCACGCGCCTGACGTCGCGGGTGGCAATGAAATACATTGATTGAACCGCCAGTGGAGTGAGGAATTTAACCTCACTCCAACTTTATTAACATCCTCTCGACCTTCTCCCACTTCCGGTTTATTGTTGAAATTCCTGCCTCATCGAATTCCGGAGAACCATCGCGTGTTTCAGAAAGTTGACGCCTATGCCGGCGACCCTATCCTCTCCTTAATGGAGCGTTTCAAAGAAGATCCTCGCAGCGACAAAGTGAACCTCAGCATTGGCTTGTATTACAACGAGGATGGCATCATCCCGCAATTAAAAGCCGTTGCTGAAGCCGAAGCGCGCCTTAACGCTGTTCCGCACGGTGCGTCTCTTTATCTGCCGATGGAAGGGCTTAACACCTACCGCAACACCATCGCGCCTCTGCTGTTTGGGGCCGATCACGCGGTACTCGCGCAGAAACGCGTGGCGACCATCCAGACGCTGGGCGGCTCAGGGGCGCTGAAAGTGGGTGCAGATTTCCTTAAAAAGTACTTCCCGGATTCCGGCGTGTGGGTCAGCGACCCGACGTGGGAAAACCACGTTGCGATCTTCGAGGGGGCAGGCTTTAAGGTCGAGACCTATCCGTGGTTCGACAGCGAAACCAACGGCGTGCGCGTCGAAGCGTTGCTGGAAAAACTGAACACGCTGCCGGAGCGCAGTATCGTATTGCTGCATCCATGCTGCCATAACCCGACCGGTGCGGACCTCACCAATGCTCAGTGGGATGCGGTGATAGAGGTGCTGAAGGCCCGTAATTTGATCCCGTTCCTCGATATCGCCTACCAGGGCTTTGGCGCGGGCATGGAAGAAGATGCTTACGCCATCCGCGCCGTTGCCAGCGCCGGGCTGCCAGCGCTGGTCAGCAACTCCTTCTCAAAAATCTTCTCACTTTACGGCGAGCGCGTTGGCGGTCTGTCCGTGGTGTGTGAAGACGCCGAAGCGGCGGGCCGCGTGCTGGGTCAACTGAAGGCGACGGTGCGCCGCATTTACTCCAGCCCGCCAAACTTTGGTGCGCAGGTGGTGGCGACGGTACTCGGTGACGAACAGCTGAAAGCGTCCTGGCTTGCCGAAGTGGAAGCGATGCGTAAGCGCATCCTGTCAATGCGTCAGGAGCTGGTTAACGTCCTGAAAGAGGCCGTACCGGGGCATAACTTTGATTATCTGCTCAAGCAGCGCGGGATGTTCAGCTACACCGGACTGAGCGCGGCACAGGTCGATCGCCTGCGCGAAGAGTTCGGCGTCTACCTGATCGCCAGCGGCCGCATGTGCGTGGCGGGTTTGAATGCCAGCAACGTTCATCGCGTGGCGCAGGCGTTTGCCGCTGTGATGTAAGTGCTTACAAACCCTCCCTCTCCCCGTGGGAGAGGGCCGGGGTGAGGGCATCAGTCCGCACAAATACGTTGCCCGGCATTCTGTGATCCTCTTCTTTTTATTCCGCTTCATAAGCAAAAACTCCTTTCCTTCACCTCCCGCTGGGGTTATGGTCGGATAGTTTTTTGACCATCCACTCAAAATAAAACGATAACAAACTGAATATTCAGGGGAAAACATGCGCAAGATCACACTGGCGCTCAGCGCCGCCTGCTTATTGTTCTCGCTTAATAGTGCTGTTGTGGCGCGAGCTTCTGCACCGACGCCGCTCTACACCGGCACCACCGCCGCCATGCTGGCCGAACAGGCCCCCATTCACTGGGTTTCCGTGGCACAAATCGAAAACAGCCTGGTGGGCCGTCCGCCAATGGCCGTGGGCTTCGACATTGACGATACCGTTCTCTTCTCCAGCCCGGGGTTCTGGCGTGGCAAGAAAATGTATTCGCCCGACAGCGAAGCGTATCTGAAGAACCCGGAGTTCTGGGAAAAAATGAATAACGGTTGGGACGAGTACAGCATCCCGAAAGAGGTCGCCCGGGCGGTAATTGCTATGCACGTTAAGCGCGGCGACAGCATTTACTTTGTCACCGGCCGTAGCCAGACCAAAACCGAGACAGTGTCCAAAACCCTGCAGGACGATTTTCAGATCCCGGCAGCCAGCATGAACCCGGTCATTTTTGCGGGTGATAAAGAGGGACAAAACACCAAAACCCAGTGGCTGGAGCAGAAAAACATCAAAGTGTTCTACGGTGATTCGGATAACGACATTACCGCGGCGCAGGATGTGGGGGCCAGAGCGATCCGGGTGCTGCGTGCCTCTAACTCGACCTATCGACCGCTGCCAATGGCAGGCAAGTTTGGCGAAGAGGTGATTGTGAACTCCGAGTATTAGCACGCGCGCGGCGAGTTTGATTCTTTTTTGAACAAATCCGCCGCTGCGGGTTTTACCTTTCGCCTTCTTGCTGCACACTTAGAAAGATTCATCTTTCTTAACGGAGCAGCAAATGTGGTATCAACAGACCCTGACCTTAAGCGCTAAACCCCGCGGGTTTCACCTTGTGACGGAGGAAGTCATCGGGCAAATCCGCGATCTGTCGCGCGTCAAAACGGGTTTACTGCATCTGCTGCTTCAGCACACGTCAGCCTCTCTCACGCTTAATGAAAATTGCGATCCTACCGTCCGGTCAGATATGGAACACCATTTCCTGAAGACAGTTCCGGACAACGCCCCCTACGAGCACGATTATGAAGGCCAGGATGACATGCCTTCGCATATCAAATCTTCTCTGCTGGGCGTATCGCTGATGTTGCCGGTACACAACGGGCGGCTACTGCTGGGAACGTGGCAGGGGATCTGGCTGGGAGAACATCGCATTCATGGTGGTTCGCGTAAAATTATCGCAACGCTACAAGGGGAATAAAGATGACAATTTCGGAGCTACTTCAGTACTGCATGAGTAAACCTGGCGCAGAGCAGAGCGTTCATAGCGACTGGAAAGCCACGCAGATTAAAGTGGGAGACGTGCTGTTTGCGATGGTGAAAGAGGTAGAGGGGCGCCCGGCGGCGTCGCTGAAAACCAGCCCGGAACTGGCGGATCTGTTACGTCAGCAGCATGATGATGTGAGGCCGAGCCAGCACCTCAATAAAGCGCACTGGAGCACCGTCTATCTGGACGGTTCGCTGCCTGGCTCGCAAATTTACTATCTGGTGGATGCGTCTTATAAGCAGGCGGTTGAGCTGCTGCCGGAAACGACCCGACAGCAGCTCTCCGTCTGAGATTACAGCAACGGTTTAAGGAAGCGCGCGGTGTGCGAGGCTTCGCACTCTGCAACGGTCTCTGGCGTACCGGAGACGAGGATTTCACCGCCGCCGCTGCCGCCTTCCGGGCCAAGATCGACAATCCAGTCCGCGGTTTTAATCACGTCCAGGTTATGTTCGATAACCACAATCGTGTTGCCCTGATCGCGCAGCTGATGCAGAACCTCCAGCAGCTGCTGGATATCGGCAAAGTGCAGGCCAGTGGTCGGCTCGTCCAGAATGTACAGCGTCTGGCCTGTACCGCGTTTGGAGAGCTCGCGCGCCAGCTTCACGCGCTGGGCTTCACCGCCTGACAGCGTGGTGGCGGACTGCCCCAGACGAATATAGGTCAACCCTACGTCCATCAGCGTCTGCAGCTTACGCGCCAGCGCAGGGACGGCGTCAAAGAACTCGCGCGCCTCCTCGATGGTCATGTCCAGCACTTCGTGGATGGTCTTGCCTTTGTACTTAATCTCCAGCGTTTCGCGATTATAGCGCTTGCCTTTGCACTGGTCGCACGGCACGTAGATATCCGGCAGGAAGTGCATCTCAACCTTGATCACGCCGTCGCCCTGACACGCTTCACAGCGGCCGCCGCGCACGTTAAAGCTGAAACGTCCAGGGGTATAACCGCGCGAACGCGCTTCCGGTACGCCGGCGAAGAGTTCACGTACAGGCGTGAAGACGCCGGTATAGGTTGCCGGGTTGGAACGCGGCGTACGGCCAATCGGGCTCTGGTCGATGTCGATAACCTTGTCGAAATGTTCCAGTCCCTGAATGTCGCGATACGGCGCAGGTTCGGCGAGCGTCGCGCCGTTCAGCGCCGTCTGCGCAATCGGGAACAGCGTATCGTTGATCAGCGTCGATTTACCGGAACCGGACACGCCGGTAATGCAGGTAAACAGGCCAACTGGCAGCGTCAGGGTGACGTCCTTCAGGTTGTTGCCGCGCGCCCCGGTGAGCTTAAGCACTTTTTCCGGGTTCGCCGCGACGCGCTGTTTCGGCACTTCAATCTTGCGCTTGCCGCTCATGTACTGGCCGGTCAGCGACTCGGGCACCGCCATGATATCTTTCAGCGTCCCTTCTGCGACCACCTGGCCGCCGTGTACGCCCGCGCCAGGACCGATATCGATCACGTGGTCTGCGGCGCGAATTGCGTCTTCGTCGTGCTCCACCACAATTACCGTATTGCCGAGATTGCGCAGGTGGACAAGCGTGCCGAGCAGACGCTCGTTGTCGCGCTGGTGCAGGCCGATGGACGGTTCATCCAGCACGTACATCACGCCCACTAAGCCCGCGCCAATCTGGCTCGCCAGACGGATACGCTGGGCTTCACCGCCGGAGAGCGTTTCTGCCGAGCGGGAAAGCGTCAGGTAGTTCAGGCCAACGTTCACCAGGAACTTCAGGCGATCGCCGATCTCTTTCAGCACTTTTTCGGCGATTTTTGCGCGCTGGCCGGAGAGCTTCAGGTTGTTGAAGAAATCCATAGCGTGGCCGATGCTCATGTCTGAGATGGTCGGCAGCGCCGTATTTTCAACAAATACGTGGCGCGCTTCGCGACGCAGACGCGTGCCCTCGCAGGTGGCGCAGGAGCGGTTACTGATGAACTTCGCCAGCTCTTCGCGCACCGCGCTGGATTCGGTCTCTTTGTAGCGGCGCTCCATATTGTGCAGCACCCCTTCGAACGGGTGACGACGCACGGAGGTGTCGCCACGGTCGTTCATATATTTGAACTCGATGTTCTCTTTGCCGGAACCGAACAGGATCACTTTGTGCACGTTCGGGCTCAGGCTTGCCCACGGGGCTTCAACGTCGAACTTGTAGTGCTCCGCCAGCGACTTCAGCATCTGGAAGTAGTAAAAGTTACGCTTGTCCCAGCCGCGAATAGCGCCGCCCGCCAGGGATAGCTCCGGGTTCTGGATCACGCGGTCCGGATCAAAATACTGCTGTACGCCCAGACCGTCACAGGTCGGGCACGCGCCCGCCGGGTTGTTGAACGAGAACAGGCGCGGTTCCAGCTCGCGCATGCTGTAGCCGCAAATCGGGCAGGCGAAGTTGGCGGAGAAGAGCAACTCTTCCGCTTTCGGGTCGTCCATGTCGGAGACCACGGCCGTGCCGCCAGAGAGTTCCAGCGCCGTTTCGAAAGATTCCGCCAGACGCGTGGCGAGATCGTCACGCACCTTAAAGCGGTCAATCACCACCTCAATGGTGTGCTTCTTCTGCAGCTCCAGCTTTGGCGGATCCGACAGGTCACACACCTCGCCGTCGATGCGGGCGCGGATATAGCCCTGGCTTGCCAGGTTTTCCAGCGTTTTAGTGTGTTCGCCTTTTCGCTCTTTAATGATAGGCGCCAGCAGCATCAGGCGTTTGCCTTCCGGCTGCGACAGCACGTTATCCACCATCTGGCTCACGGTCTGTGCCGCCAGCGGGACGTCGTGGTCCGGGCAGCGCGGCTCACCCACGCGGGCATACAGCAGACGCAGGTAGTCGTGAATTTCAGTGATGGTACCGACCGTTGAACGCGGGTTATGCGAGGTCGACTTCTGCTCAATGGAGATAGCAGGCGATAACCCTTCAATATGATCGACATCCGGTTTTTCCATCAGCGACAGGAACTGACGCGCGTACGCAGAGAGTGATTCAACGTAACGACGCTGTCCTTCGGCATACAAAGTGTCGAAGGCCAGTGAGGATTTGCCAGACCCCGAAAGCCCGGTCACGACGATGAGTTTGTCGCGAGGGATTATGAGGTTGATATTCTTGAGATTGTGGGTGCGGGCGCCCCGAACTTCGATCTTATCCATTCACCTTTCCCGGTTGGAACACGGATTGCCTGGTTTGTTTGAAGGACAAACGGCTGTCAGAAACGGCTAATTATGACACAATTTAACCTGTTTGAATATACAGTATTGGAATGCATTTTCTGATTCGCTGTGTAACAATGTCGAGTGGCGAGATAACTCTGGAACGTGCTACGCAACTATCAAAGTGCAGCATGGAAATGGTACACTCGCGCGTTTACACTATTAAGAAACGTATTCAGGAGACACGAACATGGCCAGCAGAGGCGTAAACAAGGTGATTCTCGTCGGTAATCTGGGCCAGGACCCGGAAGTACGCTACATGCCGAGTGGTGGCGCAGTTGCCAACATTACGCTGGCTACTTCCGAATCCTGGCGTGATAAAGCGACCGGTGAAATGAAAGAGCAGACCGAATGGCACCGCGTTGTGCTGTTTGGCAAACTGGCAGAAGTAGCCGGTGAGTATCTGCGTAAAGGTTCTCAGGTCTATATCGAAGGCCAGTTGCGTACCCGCAAATGGACCGATCAGTCCGGCGCTGAGAAGTACACCACGGAAGTGGTGGTGAACGTTGGCGGCACCATGCAGATGCTGGGTGGCCGTCAGGGCGGCGGCGCACCAGCCGGTGGCGGCCAGCAGCAGGGCGGTTGGGGTCAGCCTCAGCAGCCACAGGGCGGCAACCAGTTCAGCGGCGGCGCGCAGTCTCGTCCGCAGCAGCAGTCGGCTCCTGCCCCGTCTAACGAACCGCCAATGGACTTCGACGACGACATCCCGTTCTGATCAACGGATGCTAAAACAAAAAACCCAGACATCGTCTGGGTTTTTTGTTGCTGAAGGGATCAGGTAATGACCATCGGCCAGTCTGGTGGCGTGTGGCTCATCGCCTCAACCATTACTACTTTAATATTTTCCCAGACGGCGGCCATATCCAGCAGGGTGATGCCCAGCAGGCCCGTTGCGAACCAGCAAGCCGCGCCAAGCCCTAGCAGGGTACTGATGACGGCAAGACCCGCGTAGTCGGATTTACGAAACTGAATGTTCAGCGTGCTTGCTAAAAACATCAAAAACGCACTCAACAAGGGCCAGCGCAGGAGAACCATGCTGGTAGTAATGGTTGCCATAAAACCCATCCTCTACAAAACAGACGAACTGAATGAAACAGTGTTTCTCGTTACACAATATGTGTGAACTATATCACATTTGTTGATTTATTCGCCAGTGTCTGCGTAGCCAAAAAGGGGATTTTATTAGCCGGAAAAAGAGTGTGCGGTACGGGACTGCCTTCGTACAAAGGGATGCGGACCCACAACGTGCGGGGTAATGCCCGCCGGGCAAGCGGGGAAGAGCATCTGGAGACAAAGAGACGTCCAGCCGTGTCGTTTTTAGGAGAAGCATTATTTTCTGATAATATTGTGATGATGTCTGATTATTTATAAATCAACGAACAAAATACACCCGCATAAATAGGATAAAACGTCACGTTGGCGTTGTGCTTTTTTCATGCCGCCAGAAGTTTGGCTTAATCAGCGATCCTCTGTGGTGTTCTCTCAAAACCACCCAGGCGTGGTGGATAATTATTTTCCTTAATTGAAACGGAACGAATACTTACAGTTTAGCTTACGGGAAAATATTATCGTCATAACGAAATTTAAGATTTTTAATACTAAAAGTCAGTTGCTAACTTCGCATGATTCATGCAACGTAATCACCTGTTTAACAAAGCATCCGGCCTTCATTACTACAGGCGTACAACATGCAGGGATATAGGGCGGGAAATGAATCGTAGCGCGCGGCGCAAAATACTCAGGGTGGTAGGAATCATCATGGTAGTTATGCTGCCGGTGATGCTTGCTCTATGGTTTGCCCAGCTGAGAGCCGAGTCGGAAACGAGCGCTCAGCTACGTACATTTGCTGAACTGGCTTTAGACAAAACTGAACTGGTAATTCAACAAGTTGACCTGGCCAGGGACGAGGCAGAAAAATATCAGGGTGAACATTGTACGCCGGAACATCGTCAATATATGTTGAATGTTGTTCGTGGCCGCCTGTTTGTCGCCGATTTAATTTATGCTGAAGGTCAGAATTTTCTTTGTTCGACCGTTTTTACACCGGATCAACCCTATGTCATTCCGGTTGCTAATTACACGCGTAAACCTGACGTTGCGATCTATTATTTTCGCGATACGCCATTTTATACTGGCTATAAAATGACATATATGCAGCGCGGAAATTATGTCGTGGTGGTCAATCCGCTTTCTTACAGTGAAGTGATGTCTACCGATCATTCCCTCGCATGGGGGGTATACGATACGGTAACCAATGCCTTCTTTTCCGTCAGTCAGAAAGCCAATGCGACTTTATTAAATTCGATGATTCAGGATAAGGAATCGGTATTTCAAAAAGATAACCGTTTCTATACCGTCGTGAAATCGCCAAAACGGCCTATTGCCGCTATCGTGTCGACGTCAGATAAACGTTTTTATGAAACGCTCTATCACCAGGCGACGTTGACGCTGCCGCTGGGAATGATCTGCAGCATTATTATTTTGCTGGTATGGTCCCGCACCCATCGTGAGCTTAATTCGCCGGGGCGGCTACTGCACCGTGCGCTGAACAAACGTCAGCTTTGTCTGCACTATCAGCCGATTATTGATATCAAGAATAACCAGTGCGTGGGGGCAGAGGCGCTGTTGCGCTGGCCTGGTTTCAACGGGCAGGTGATGAGCCCGGCTGAATTTATTCCGCTGGCTGAAAAAGAGGGAATGAGCGAGCGGATTACGGATTATGTTGTTGAGGAGGTGTTCAGCGATCTGGGCAATTTCCTGGCGGCGCATCCGCATCTCTATATTTCGATTAACCTGTCGGCCACGGACTTCCACTCCTCGCGGCTGATCGCCATGATTTCTGACAAGGCCCGGCACTACGCCGTACGCGCCCAGCAAATTAAAATTGAAGTGACGGAACGCGGTTTTATCGATGTACCAAAAACCACGCCGGTGATTCAGGCCTTCCGTCAGGCGGGCTATGAAGTGGCGATCGATGATTTCGGAACCGGTTACTCCAACCTGCACAACCTCTACTCGCTGAACGTCGATATTTTGAAAATCGACAAATCGTTTATCGACACCTTAACCACCAACAGTACCAGCCACCTGATCGCCGAGCATATTATCGAGATGGCGCAAAGCCTGCGGCTTAAAACCATTGCCGAAGGGGTTGAGACGGCTGAGCAGGTGAGCTGGTTGTTGAAGCGCGGCGTTCAGTTCTGTCAGGGATGGCACTTCGCGAAAGCGATGCCGCCCCAGGAATTTATGACCTGGCAGCAGCAACCTTTGCAATGACGGGATTAATTCAACTGGTGGCGGTAATCGCTTGGCGTACGGTCAAACTCGCGGCGAAACACGCGGGAAAAGGTTTGTTGCGACACATAGCCAAGATCCATCGCGATATCAAAAATCGGCCGCTGCGTTGAGCGTAACGCCTGCGCCGCCAGCAGCAGCCTGCGCTGACGAATGTACTCACCCAGCGTCTGGTGCATGACCGTGCGGAACATCCTCTGTAAATACCATTTCGAATAGCCCGACTTTTTAGCGACCACATCAATGTTCAACGGTTGGTCGATATGATCGTCAATCCATTCAATAAGTGTCTGAATAATCTGCTGATGCGACATAAGGTTGCCCCTCTGTAGATACAACTTTCTCGGTTGATTCGTCGTTTTCTCTGCGGGGGAGTATAATTCCTCAAGTTAACTTGAGGTAAAGAGGTTTTATGGAAAAGAGATTGCCGCGTATTAAAGCGCTTTTAACCCCCGGCGAAGTGGCAAAGCGAAGCGGCGTTGCGGTATCGGCGCTCCACTTCTATGAAAGCAAAGGGTTAATTAAAAGCATCCGTAACGGCGGAAATCAGCGCCGCTATACCCGCGACGTGCTCCGCTACGTGGCGATTATCAAAATTGCGCAACGCATCGGCATACCCCTGGCGACGATCGGTGAGGCATTTGGCGTGTTGCCGGAAGGGCATACGCTTAGCCCGAAAGAGTGGAAAGAACTTTCGTCCCAGTGGCGTGAAGAGCTGGACAGACGTATCCACACGCTGGTCGCGCTGCGTGACGAGCTGGACGGCTGCATCGGCTGCGGCTGCCTGTCCCGTAGCGACTGCCCGCTGCGTAACCCCGGAGACAGGCTGGGCGAGCAGGGGACGGGGGCACGGTTGCTGGAGGAGGATTGAGTCCGTGCGGCCTGTTTGCCGGGTGGCGGCTGCGCCTTACCCGGCCTACAAAACCGAGAACGTAGGCCGGGTAAGCGAAGCGCCACCCGGCAAAAAGCATCATAAAGAACTAAAGCGCCACAAAGGGCGCTTTAGTTTTTCCCGGTCTTTGTCTTTCTCTCTATCCCGCTGGTTCACGGGAGGGTTTCCCCCGACATCAGCACCCCTCGTGTCGAGCTGGTTGGGGAGGTTCCGGATTGTGCTGACACTTTAATTCTATGCAAGACCCGTTTTTTCGCCAGCCGCGCGAGCCGTTTTTTAGACGAAATTTTTTCGCGGTGTTGTTCGATTTTCTATAGTTAAAAAGTATGAATAACAGGAGAAAATCATGCTCACGGTACATCACCTGAACCAGTCGCGCTCGCACCGCGTGATCTGGGCGCTGGAAGAACTCGCCCTGCCTTATGAGATCGTTCACTACCAGCGCGAAAAGAACATGCTGGCACCCGAGTCCCTCAAAAAGGTGCATCCGTTGGGCAAATCCCCGGTCATTGAAGATAACGGGCTGATCCTTGCGGAGTCAGGCGCCATTCTGGAGTATCTGCAGGAAACCTATGATGCCGAATCGCGGCTGAAACCTTTGGACCCCGCGCACAAGGTGCAATATCGCTTCTGGCTGCATTACGCGGAAGGGTCGCTGATGCCGCTGCTGTTAATGAAGCTAGTCTTCAGCAGCCTCGGCAAGCCGCCCGTGCCGTTTGGCATCCGAACTCTGGGCAAGGCGCTGGGGCAGGGGGTACAGAAAGCGTATCTCAACCCCCAGCTGGAAACCCATGCGCGCTTTATTGATTCACATCTTGCTAAAAACAGCTGGTTTGCCGGAGAAGCGTTCAGTATGGCCGACATTCAGATGAGCTTTCCACTCTTTGCCCTGCTGGCGCGCGGCGGCATTGATAATCTGCCGCATATTCAGGCATGGAAGCAAAAGGTGGAAAGCAGCCCTGGCTGGCAAAGAACTCTGCAACAAGGTGGCCCGTTATCTATCCCGGGCGAGGATTGAGATGTAAATAAATTGCGCATAGACGATAACGTTTGCGCATCCTCTGTCTATTTCTTCATCGTCATAAGTGAATTTTAGCGAAAATCGACAAAGTTCAGTTGAAAAGGGCGTGGATTAGGCTGGATAATCGTTTGCCTTAATTTGACCACCCGTTTTATAAGCGCGGAGCTAAACGTTTGCTTTTTTTGTGACGCCCTTTCGTCGCAAACGCAACACACGGATTTGACGTTTTAGCTGGCAGCGGTGTCTCCACCACGCTTATGGACGTTCTATAAAAACTCTCAGGGGATGTTTCTATGTCTACGCCATCTGCGCGTACCGGCGGTTCACTTGACGCCATGTTTAAAATTTCGGCTCGCGGCAGCACCGTGCGCCAGGAAGTCGTTGCCGGTCTGACAACGTTTCTGGCGATGGTTTACTCCGTTATCGTGGTACCGGGCATGCTGGGCAAAGCGGGCTTCCCGCCAGCGGCTGTCTTCGTCGCCACCTGCCTGGTGGCTGGCGTGGGTTCCATCGTCATGGGGCTGTGGGCGAACCTGCCACTGGCGATTGGTTGCGCCATCTCTCTGACCGCCTTTACCGCATTCAGCCTGGTGCTGGGCCAGCAGATCAGCGTACCGGTTGCCCTCGGCGCCGTATTCCTGATGGGCGTACTGTTTACCGTCATTTCCGCCACCGGCATCCGTAGCTGGATTTTGCGCAACCTGCCGCAGGGCGTGGCGCACGGCACCGGAATCGGTATCGGCCTGTTCCTGCTGCTGATCGCCGCCAACGGTGTTGGCCTGGTGATCAAGAACCCACTGGACGGCCTGCCGGTGGCGCTGGGTCATTTTGCGAGCTTCCCGGTCATTATGTCGCTGATCGGTCTGGCGGTGATTATCGGCCTGGAGAAACTGAAGGTACCGGGCGGCATCCTGCTGACCATTATCGGCATTTCCATCGTCGGCCTGATTTTCGATCCGACCGTCCACTTCTCCGGTATTTTCGCCATGCCGTCGCTGAGCGATGACAAAGGCAACTCCCTGATCGGCAGCCTGGATATCGTGGGCGCGCTGAACCCGGTGATCCTGCCAAGCGTGCTGGCGCTGGTGATGACTGCGGTATTTGACGCGACCGGTACCATTCGCGCGGTGGCCGGTCAGGCCAACCTGCTGGATAAAGACGGCCAGATTATCGATGGCGGCAAAGCGCTAACCACCGACTCCCTGAGCAGCGTCTTCTCTGGTCTGGTCGGCGCGGCGCCTGCGGCGGTGTACATCGAATCTGCAGCGGGTACGGCTGCAGGCGGCAAAACCGGCCTGACGGCGATCACCGTCGGCGTGCTGTTCCTGCTGATCCTGTTCCTCTCTCCGCTCTCTTACCTGGTCCCGGCCTACGCGACCGCGCCAGCGCTGATGTACGTCGGCCTGCTGATGCTGAGCAACGTGGCGAAAATCGACTTTGCGGACTTCGTGGATGCGATGTCCGGCCTGATTACCGCAGTGTTTATCGTCCTGACCTGTAACATCGTGACCGGTATCATGATCGGTTTCGCCTCACTGGTGATTGGCCGTCTGGTTTCCGGTGAATGGCGCAAGCTGAACATCGGCACCGTGGTGATCGCCGTTGCGCTGGTGGCGTTCTACGCGGGCGGCTGGGCAATCTGAGTTATCCATTGATGCGAAAACGGGTGGCTCAGGCCGCCCGTTTTTATTTTCAGGACTCATCCCGTTGCCTTTTGCGTTACTCTGGGGAAGATAGAATTAAAGGCACGACGCCTTCCGTAGTACATAAGTAACACAGCAAACAGGGAACGCATGGAAATCTTCTTCACAATACTCATCATGACCCTTGTGGTCTCGTTATCCGGGGTGGTTACACGCGTACTGCCCTTCCAGGTCCCCCTGCCTTTAATGCAAATAGCTATCGGTGCGCTGCTGGCGTGGCCGACGTTCGGTCTGCACGTGGAGTTCGATCCTGAACTGTTCCTCGTGCTGTTTATCCCGCCGCTGCTGTTTGCCGATGGCTGGAAAACCCCCACGCGCGAATTTCTTGAGCATGGACGAGAGATCCTCGGCCTGGCGCTGGCGCTGGTGGTGGTCACCGTCGTCGGGATTGGTTTCCTGATCTACTGGACCGTACCGGGTATCCCGTTAATTCCCGCCTTTGCGCTGGCCGCCGTGCTGTCGCCAACCGATGCCGTAGCGCTTTCCGGCATTGTGGGCGAAGGCCGCATTCCGAAGAAAATCATGGGCATTTTACAGGGGGAGGCGCTGATGAACGACGCCTCCGGCCTGGTCGCCCTGAAGTTTGCCGTGGCGGTTGCCATGGGAACAATGGTCTTTACCGTGGGTGGTGCGACCCTGGAATTCTTCAAGGTGGCGATTGGCGGTATCCTCGCAGGCTTCGTGGTGAGCTGGCTGTATGGCCGCTCGCTACGCTTCCTCAGCCGCTGGGGCGGCGATGAACCGGCAACGCAGATCGTGCTGCTGTTCCTGCTGCCGTTTGCCTCTTATCTGATTGCCGAACATATCGGCGTATCGGGCATTCTGGCGGCGGTGGCGGCGGGGATGACCATCACCCGCTCCGGCGTAATGCGCCGCGCGCCGCTGGCGATGCGCCTGCGCGCCAACAGCACCTGGGCAATGCTGGAATTTGTGTTCAACGGCATGGTATTCCTGCTGTTGGGCCTGCAGCTGCCGGGCATTATGGAGTCCTCGCTCATCGCAGCAGAGGCCGATCCGAACGTTGAAGTCTGGATGCTGTTTACCGATATCGTGCTGATCTACATGGCGCTGATGCTGGTGCGTTTCGGCTGGCTCTGGACGATGAAAAGATTCAGCGTGCGCTTCCTGACGAAAAAGCCGATGGAGTTCGGCTCCTGGACCACACGCGAGCTGCTGATTGCCTCCTTCGCGGGCGTCCGCGGGGCGATTACCCTTGCCGGTGTACTCTCCATTCCGCTGCTGCTGCCAACGGGGGACGTCTTCCCGGCGCGCTACGAGCTGGTGTTCCTGGCGGCGGGCGTGATCCTCTTCTCGCTGTTTGTCGGCGTGATTATGCTGCCGATTTTACTCCAGCACATTGATGCCGGTGACTCGACCCAACAGCACAAAGAGGAGCGGATTGCCCGCGCGGCCACGGCGGAAGTGGCGATTGTAGCCATTGAGAAGATGGAGGAGCGTCTGGCCGCCGACGCCGAAGAGAACATTGATAACCAGCTGCTGAAGGAAGTCAGCTCGCGGGTGATAGGTAACCTGCGCCGCCGCGCCGACGGGCGTAACGACGTGGAAAGCTCGCTGCAGGAGGAGAACCTGGAGCGTCGGTTCCGCCTGGCGGCGCTGCGCTCCGAGCGCGCCGAGCTGTATCACCTGCGCGCCACGCGCCAGATCAGCAACGAGACGCTGCAAAAACTGCTGCACGATCTGGACCTGCTGGAAGCGCTGTTGATAGAGAATCAGTAGCGCGCTTTGCCCCTCACCCTAACCCTCTCCCCATAGGGGAGAGGGAACCGATCGAGCCCCTCGCCCCTATGGGGAGAGGGGTTGGGGTGAGGGGACCCAAAACCCCTCACAACATTGCAACCACGCCTGCGCGCTGTGCGACAAATACACCCCTTCACGCCAAATCATCCCTAACTGCCAGTGGAGATCGCTCTCCAGCGGGATCCAGCGCAGCGTGTTTTTATCCAGCCGCTCGCAGATCGGCTGCGGCAGAATGGCAATCCCCACGCCCGCCTGCACCATCGCCGCCAGGAAATCCCACTGGCCGCTGCGCACCGCAATGCGCGGCTTCACGTTATGGTGGTTAAACAGGGTCATCAGCTGGCGGCTTAAGGCGAAGTCTTCGTTGTAGATCAGCAGGGGATGCTCGCCAAGCAGCTCGGGCTTCACCGAGTCTATCGTTAGCCAGTCGCCGGAGCGGGGCACCAGCACGCACAGCGGGTGGCTAAAGAGCGGGAGCGTCGCCAGACCACTCTCCTCCTCCACGGGAAGGGCCGTCATCGCCACGTCCAGCTCGCCGTTGATCACCGCCTGCTGCACGGTCAGGCCGCCAAATTCAGAAATTTTAAGCTCAACGCCGGGGTAGCGCTGGCGGAACAGGCTAATCGGCCCGGCCATCATCATGCCGACCATTGGCGGAATGCCGAGACGTAACAGACCTTTAGTCAGGTGGTTGATGTCCGCAAGCTCGGCCTCAAGCTGGCGGAACTCGCCCAGGATCGCCAGCCCGCGCTCGAACACCACGCGTCCGGTATCGGTCAGCAGTAGCTTGCGCCCATCGCGGATCAGCAGGGTACAGTTCAGCTCATCTTCGAGGTTTTTCAGCATTTTGCTGATGGTCGGCTGGGTAACGAACAACTTCTCCGCTGCGCGGGTAAAACTTTGCTGGCGAACCACCTCGACAAAATAGCGCAGCGTTCTTATGTCCATGATTATTCCTCGAAACTATACCTTCGATGATTTTAATTCATTTCAGTCGATGACGTACGCTCACTATACTGGCGCCTCGTCTCATTTCTGAGGAAAACCCCCATGGCCGTGGCGTTAAGCCGTGTTACGCCTGCCGTTGTGCAACGACTCCAGGTACCGGTTCAGGTACTGCTCTACGCGGGACTGTTTGTTTTTGCGGAATATCTTGTTGACTGGCTGCACCTGCCTTTACCCGCCAACCTGGTGGGGATGGTGCTGATGCTGACGCTGATCCTTTCACGTGCGTTACCCCTTAGCTGGGTGCGGGCCGGCGCGCGCTGGCTGCTGGCGGAGATGCTGCTGTTCTTCGTTCCGGCCGTGGTAGCCGTGGTGAACTATGCGCAGCTGCTGATGGTCGACGGCTGGCGCATCTTCGCGGTTATCGCCCTGAGCACGCTGATGGTGTTGGGCGCTACCGCCTGGGTGGTGGATAACGTGTATCGGTTTGAAATCAGCAGGCAGAAGCATGACTAACTTTCAGATAAGCGTGCTGTGCCTGATTGCGACAGTCGTCATCTACTTTGCCAACAAGCGCCTGTACCGCCGCTTCCGCGCGCTGCCGCTGATGCCGCTGGTCTTCACGCCCATCCTGCTGGTGCTGATGCTGGTATTCGGCCATATCTCCTGGCAGAACTACATTGGTGAGTCCCACTGGCTGCTGTGGCTGCTCGGCCCGGCGACCATCGCCTTTGCCGTCCCTGTCTATGACAACCTGAAGATTATTAAACGCCACTGGATGTCGCTCAGCGCGGGCGTCATTACCGCGACGGTGGTGGCGGTGTGCAGCTCGGTCTGGCTGGCGCGGCTGTTTACCCTGCCTGATGAAATTCAGCGCAGCCTGGCCGTGCGATCGGTCACGACGCCGTTTGCGCTGGCAGCGGCTAAACCGCTCGGCGGGCAGCCGGATCTGGTGGCGCTGTTTGTGGTGGTCACGGGCGTCTTTGGTATGGCGGTGGGGGATGTGCTGTTCCTGCGGCTCTCTATCCGGGAAGGCATGGCGAAGGGGGCAGGATTTGGCGCGGCGTCGCACGGCGCGGGGACGGCGCGTTCGTATGAACTCGGTCAGCAGGAGGGGGTTGTCGCAAGCCTGGTGATGATGCTCTCGGGCGTGACGATGGTGCTGATTGCGCCGCTGGTGGCGTGGGTGATGTTTTGAACTCCCCGGCCAGCATGACCGGGGAGAAAGGCTTAGTGAGCGCGGCCCTGCTCAACGCCCAGGCCGGTCTGTGAACGGATAAACTGGGCGCGGAATTTCTCACGCTCCAGGTTACCCTCCGGCGAGTTGTCGGTAGCCGAGAAGACCCAGATACCGATAAACGCCACGGCAATGGAGAACAGCGCCGGGTACTCGTACGGGAAGATAGCGCTTTCGTGACCGAGGATCTGCACCCAGATTGTCGGGCCCAGAATCATCAGGATCACCGCCGTCAGCAGGCCCAGCCAGCCGCCAATCATCGCCCCACGGGTGGTCAGTTTTGACCAGTACATGGAGAGCAGGATGATCGGGAAGTTACAGCTTGCGGCAATCGAGAAGGCCAGCCCCACCATAAACGCGATATTCTGCTTCTCGAACAAAATCCCCAGCAGAATGGCGACCACGCCCAGCACCAGCACGGTGATCTTAGAGACCTTCAGCTCATCGCGCTCGCTCGCGCCTTTGCGGAAGACGTTGGCGTAGAGATCGTGCGATACCGCAGACGCGCCCGCCAGCGTCAGCCCTGCCACCACCGCAAGAATGGTGGCGAAGGCCACGGCGGAGATAAAGCCGAGGAACAGGTTGCCGCCCACCGCGTCGGCCAGATGCACCGCCGCCATGTTGTTACCGCCGATCAGCGCGCCCGCCGCGTCTTTAAACGCCGGGTTCGCCCCCACCAGCATGATTGCGCCGAAGCCGATGATAAAGGTCAGGATGTAGAAGTAACCCATAAAGCCGGTGGCGTAGAAGACGCTCTTGCGCGCTTCACGCGCATCGCTCACGGTAAAGAAGCGCATCAGGATATGCGGCAGGCCAGCGGTACCGAACATCAGCCCGAGACCGAGAGAGAGTGCGGAGATCGGGTCTTTCACCAGCCCGCCAGGGCTCATGATCGCTTCCCCTTTCGGGTGGACCGCCATCGCTTCGGTAAACAGATTATTGAAACTAAAGCCGACGTGCTTCATCACCATAAAGGCCATAAAGCTGGCGCCGAACAGCAGCAGCACGGCTTTGATGATCTGCACCCAGGTGGTTGCCAGCATGCCGCCGAACAGGACGTACATCACCATCAGGACGCCCACCAGCACCACTGCGACGTGGTAGTTCAGGCCGAACAGCAGCTCGATCAGCTTGCCTGCCCCCACCATCTGGGCAATCAGGTAAAGGGCCACGACCACCAGCGAGCCGCAGGCTGAGAGCATGCGGATAGGGCCCTGTTTCAGGCGGTATGAGGCCACGTCGGCAAAGGTATAGCGACCGAGGTTACGCAGGCGCTCGGCAATCAGGAACAGAATGATCGGCCAGCCGACGAGGAAGCCGAGGGAGTAGATCAACCCGTCATAGCCGGAGGTGTAGACCAGCGCGGAGATCCCAAGGAACGAGGCGGCAGACATAAAATCACCCGCAATCGCCAGCCCGTTCTGGAAGCCGGTAATGTTGCCGCCCGCGGTGTAGTAATCATTACGGGAGCGCACGCGTTTCGACGCCCAGTACGTAATGTACAGCGTCAGCACCACGAAAATCAGGAACATCACAATCGCCTGCCAGTTGGTTGGCTGGCGCTGTACCTCACCGGTAATGGCATCTGCCGCATCGGCAGCAAAGGGAAGTGTGGCGGCGAGCGCCGTCAGAACTCGCTTCATGATGCTTTTACCTCTTGCAGTACCGCTTTATTGAGACGATCGAATTCACCGTTGGCGCGCCAGACGTACACGCCCGTGAGCAAGAATGAAATCACAATCACGCCAATGCCAATCGGAATGCCGCGTGTGACGCTGGTACCCTCATGCAGCGGGGTGCCCAGCCAGTGCGGCGCAAAGGCGATCAGCATAATAAAGCCGACGTAGATAACCAGCATGATGATGGAAAGAATGAAGGCAAACCGTTGCCGCTTATCGACGAGCTCCCTGTAGTGCGCACTATTCTCTATCTGCTGACAAATATCGTTATTCATCACAGAGTTCTCCAAAGGTAAGGTTGGTTTGTTTTTAGTCCCCTCTCCCCTTTGGGGAGAGGGTTAGGGTGAGGGGAGGAAAGTGCGGTCTGATGGGGGCGCCCCCCGCGCCCCCCCCCCGCGGGGAGGGGGGAGAATTAAATAAGAGGTTGAGGTGGGGCGGGGGGG
>NZ_JAWNCA010000020.1:0-94165 GCF_034106185.1 Enterobacter sp. 296B2
CCTTAATCCTGAATATTGCAATAAGACTTATAAATAAAGTGGATTTGGGTTAAGATGTCTTTAAGGAAAGCAGAAGAAAGATGCACAAGCTTTGTATATCTCAAACTGGCTTTCTGATTTAATTGATTGTTATTGTTGGAGTTATCTCTGGCTGGAATGTGTCAAACATCTCCTGCTACGTTGACAGCGCTGCGATAAAGATGGCAGAAAAAGTGTTACGCCTTTAATGTAATTTACATAAACCTGCGAACATCTAAATATCCTGAACGTTTAAGAGAATAAAAATAACGTCATGAAACGTGCTTTCTGACTGTTGATATAAAGCAGCACAATAACTATCTGTCAGGCAGTCTGCCGGGCCGGGATGCGAGGGAAAACCTTCAGAAGGAATTGCTTAACTGTTACACACAGCTTCAACCCGGGCAGCTCCGCACGAGCAACCTGAAAGTGAATAGATATGATAAATGCAAATCGTCCGATAATGAATCTCGACCTCGATCTGCTGAGAACGTTTGTTGCGGTCGCCGATCTCAACACTTTTGCAGCAGCTGCTGCCGCCGTCTGCCGAACTCAGTCCGCCGTTAGCCAGCAAATGCAGCGGCTGGAGCAACTGGTTGGGAAAGAGCTTTTTGCCCGTCACGGGCGTAATAAGCTCTTAACGGAACACGGTATTCAGCTACTGGGTTATGCCAGGAAAATTCTTCGCTTTAATGATGAAGCATGTATGTCATTAATGTTTAGCAACCTTCAGGGGGTGTTAACTTTAGGGGCATCTGATGAGTCAGCGGATACTATTTTGCCGTTTCTTCTCAATCGAATTAGCTCGGTTTATCCGAAGCTTGCGCTGGATGTTAGCGTAAAACGTAATGCCTTTATGGTTGAGATGTTAAATGAGAATAAGGTCGACCTGGTGGTCACGACGCATCGTCCCGGGCAGTTTGATTGTCTGACGTTGCGCACATCGCCAACGCACTGGTATTGCGCGGCTGAATATGTGCTGCAAAAAGGGGAGCCGGTACCGCTGGTTTTACTGGACGATCCGAGTCCCTTCCGCGATATGGTGCTAACGGCGTTAAATGAAGCCAACATTCCGTGGCGTCTGGCCTATGTGGCATCTACATTGCCCGCGGTGCGTGCCGCGGTGAAAGCCGGTCTTGGCGTCACGGCCCGTCCGGTGGAGATGATGAGCCCCGATCTGCGCGTTCTCGGTAAATCAGATGGGCTCCCTGCGCTGCCGGATACCGAGTACCTGCTTTGCCATAACGCGGCCAGTCACAACGAGTTGGCAAAGGTGGTGTTTGAGGCGATGCAAAACTACCACAACCCGTGGCAGTTTGAGCATGTTACCTCCGAAGGGGGGGATGATTCCCTGATCGTAGAAGGTGACTTTGAGTGATCAAAAGCTCAAAATTCTGGTAACAAATTGTAAGTGTAAAAAAAAGCCACTCGTGTCGTTTTCGCACGCAGTGGCTTTTTTTTGACAATATTATCCCCATTCGTCACCAGGTTTTCATAAAGAGATCATACATATCAAAGAGGTAAATGCTTCCGCTTAAATATTGTTCGTTTTGCGTTCTAACTTCGTCCATAGTCCCTCAATGTTAAAAAAGCAGCAAATATGTTGCCGGTTTTTTGGTTGAATTAACAAAAGCGTGTCTCAGATCAAGAAAATACTCCTATTTGGGGGGAGGAATCGTTGGCAAATCCTGTCAAAATAGGAGGGTTATTTTTTTTACTTCCAAAACGGACACGATTCAACAACACACATTTGACGAAAAGTCCGGTAACCACCAGGGTTAAAGGGCACCAAATGTTAATGAGAATCGCTCGATGTAATTTAATGTGAAGAAACCTTTGTTAAAGTTGACAATAGGTTATAGAAAGGAGTAAAAAACCCCATCATTTTGCTGTCTACGTCTCATTTCAGACAGTTAGTGTAAGGTTATTTGTTCCTCCCCATGAATCGATGTGATGCCCATCTGCCAGCAAGAGCAGTGTCGTTGGTATCACTTTTGATGAGTAAGCAATGAGTATGTCAACATCCACAGAAGTCATCGCTCATCACTGGGCATTCGCAATCTTTCTTATTGTAGCCATTGGCCTGTGCTGCCTGATGTTAGTCGGCGGCTGGTTCCTGGGCGGTCGCGCCCGTGCAAGGCACAAAAACACACCTTTCGAATCAGGTATTGATTCAGTAGGTTCCGCTCGCTTACGCCTGTCTGCCAAGTTCTATCTGGTAGCGATGTTCTTCGTCATCTTCGACGTGGAAGCGCTCTACCTGTTCGCATGGTCGACCTCCATTCGCGAAAGTGGTTGGGTGGGCTTTGTCGAGGCCGCAATTTTCATTTTAGTGTTACTGGCCGGTCTGGTTTATCTGGTGCGTATTGGCGCGCTTGACTGGACGCCTGCGCGTTCACGTCGTGAACACATCAACCCGGAAAACAGTATCTCTAATCGTCAGCAGTAACAGCGAGGCAATAAGATGGATTATACGCTCACCCGCATAGATCCTAACGGTGAGAATGACCGTTACCCCCTGCAAAAACAGGAGATCGTAACCGACCCCCTGGAGCAAGAAGTCAATAAAAGCGTGTACATGGGCAAACTCGAACATGCCATGCACGATATGGTCAACTGGGGTCGTAAGAACTCTATCTGGCCATACAACTTTGGTCTTTCTTGCTGCTACGTTGAAATGGTGACGTCATTCACTGCGGTGCATGACGTTGCGCGTTTTGGGGCCGAGGTACTGCGTGCTTCCCCGCGTCAGGCTGACCTGATGGTGGTAGCCGGTACCTGCTTTACCAAGATGGCACCTGTTATTCAGCGTCTGTATGACCAGATGCTGGAGCCAAAATGGGTTATTTCCATGGGCGCATGTGCAAACTCTGGCGGTATGTACGACATTTATTCCGTCGTGCAGGGCGTTGATAAGTTCATTCCGGTGGATGTTTACATTCCGGGCTGTCCGCCGCGTCCAGAAGCCTACATGCAGGCGCTGATGCTGCTGCAGGAGTCTATCGGTAAAGAACGTCGCCCGCTTTCATGGGTTGTTGGCGATCAGGGTGTCTATCGCGCGAACATGCAGTCTGAGCGCGAGCGTAAACGTGGTGAACGTATTGCCGTCACCAACCTGCGTACGCCTGACGAAATTTAATTTGCGCCTGTAGGCCTGGAGAAAACCTTCGCATATCACTACTCAAATAGCGCGAAGCCAGGCTTAACAGTCACCACGGACCATTTGCAATGGTGAACAATATGACCGACTTAACCGCGCAAGAAGCCGCCTGGCAGACCCGGGATCATCTTGATGACCCCGTCATTGGCGAACTGCGCAACCGTTTTGGGCCGGATGCCTTTACCGTTCAGGCGACCCGCACCGGGGTACCCGTTGTTTGGGTGAAGCGTGAGCAATTGCTGGAAGTTGTCGATTTCCTCAAGAAATTGCCAAAACCTTACGTCATGCTGTTTGACTTACACGGCATGGACGAACGTCTGCGTACGCACCGCCAGGGTCTCCCTGCTGCGGATTTTTCCGTTTTCTACCACCTGATCTCAATAGACCGCAACACGGATATCATGCTCAAGGTGGCATTGTCTGAAAACGACATGCATCTGCCGACGATCACCAAACTTTTCCCGAACGCCAACTGGTACGAGCGTGAAACCTGGGAAATGTTCGGCATGACCTTCGACGGCCACCCGCATCTGACGCGCATCATGATGCCGCAGACCTGGACCGGCCACCCGCTGCGTAAAGACTACCCGGCACGTGCAACCGAATTCGATCCGTTTGAGCTGACCAAAGCCAAGCAGGATCTGGAGATGGAAGCACTGACCTTCAAGCCGGAAGACTGGGGCATGAAGCGCGGTACCGAAAACGAGGACTTCATGTTCCTCAACCTCGGTCCAAACCACCCGTCTGCGCACGGTGCGTTCCGTATTATTCTTCAGCTTGATGGCGAAGAGATTGTCGACTGCGTGCCTGACATCGGCTATCACCACCGCGGTGCTGAGAAGATGGGCGAGCGTCAGTCCTGGCACAGCTACATTCCGTATACCGACCGTATCGAGTACCTCGGCGGCTGCGTAAACGAGATGCCATACGTGCTGGCCGTTGAGAAACTGGCAGGCATCACCGTACCGGATCGCGTTAACGTGATTCGCGTGATGTTGTCAGAACTGTTCCGCATCAACAGCCACCTGCTGTACATCTCCACCTTCATTCAGGACGTCGGCGCGATGACTCCGGTCTTCTTTGCCTTTACCGATCGTCAGAAAATCTACGATCTGGTGGAAGCGATTACCGGTTTCCGTATGCACCCGGCCTGGTTCCGTATCGGCGGCGTGGCACACGATCTGCCGCGCGGCTGGGACCGCCTGCTGCGTGAATTCCTCGACTGGATGCCAAAACGTCTGGCCTCCTACGAGAAAGCCGCGCTGCGCAACACCATCCTGAAAGGCCGTTCCCAGGGCGTTGCTGCTTACGGCGCGAAAGAAGCGCTGGAGTGGGGTACCACAGGTGCTGGCCTGCGCGCGACCGGTATTGATTTCGACGTGCGTAAAGCCCGTCCTTACTCTGGTTACGAAAACTTCGACTTTGAAGTCCCGGTTGGCGGCGGCGTTTCCGACTGCTACACCCGCGTGATGCTGAAAGTGGAAGAGCTGCGCCAGAGTCTGCGCATCCTTGAGCAGTGCCTCAACAACATGCCGGAAGGCCCGTTCAAGGCGGATCACCCGCTGACGACGCCGCCACCGAAAGAGCGCACGCTGCAGCATATCGAAACCCTGATCACCCACTTCCTGCAGGTTTCCTGGGGTCCGGTCATGCCGGCGCAAGAATCCTTCCAGATGATTGAAGCGACCAAGGGTATTAACAGTTACTACCTGACCAGTGACGGCAGCACCATGAGCTACCGTACCCGCGTGCGTACGCCGAGCTTTGCGCACCTGCAGCAGATCCCGTCCGCCATCCGCGGCAGTCTGGTCTCCGACCTGATTGTGTATCTGGGTAGTATCGATTTTGTTATGTCAGATGTGGACCGCTAATTATGCACGAGAATCAACAACCACAAACCGAGGCTTTTGAGCTGAGTGAAGCAGAGCGTGCCGCCATTGAGCACGAGATGCACCACTACGAAGACCCGCGTGCGGCGTCCATTGAAGCGCTGAAAATCGTACAGAAACAGCGTGGTTGGGTGCCGGATGGGGCGATCTATGCGATCGCTAAAGTGCTGGGTATTCCGGCAAGCGACGTAGAAGGCGTAGCCACGTTCTACAGCCAGATCTTCCGTCAGCCGGTTGGCCGCCATGTGATCCGCTACTGTGACAGCGTTGTCTGCCACATCACCGGTTATCAGGGCATTCAGGCTGCGATTGAGAAGAAGCTCAATATCAAGCCGGGCCAGACCACGTTCGATGGACGCTTTACTCTGCTGCCAACCTGCTGCCTGGGTAACTGCGACAAGGGGCCGACCATGATGATTGATGAGGACACTCACAGCCATCTGACGCCGGAAGCGATTCCTGACCTGCTGGAGCAGTACAAATGAAAACTGTAATTCGTACTGCTGAGACGCATCCGCTGACCTGGCGTCTGCGCGATGACAAACAGCCGGTATGGCTCGACGAATACCAGAGCAAAAACGGCTATGCCGGCGCGCGTAAAGCCCTTGGCGGCATGGCGCCGGACGACATCGTTAACGCGGTAAAAGATTCCGGCCTGAAAGGCCGCGGCGGCGCGGGTTTCTCCACTGGCCTGAAGTGGAGCCTGATGCCAAAAGACGAATCCATGAACATCCGTTACCTGCTGTGTAACGCCGATGAAATGGAGCCGGGCACCTATAAAGACCGCCTGCTGATGGAGCAGCTGCCGCACCTGCTGGTGGAAGGCATGCTGATCTCCGCGTTCGCGCTGAAAGCGTACCGTGGCTACATCTTCCTGCGCGGTGAGTACATCGAAGCGGCAGAAAACCTGCGTCGCGCGATTGCCGAAGCGACAGAGGCGGGTCTGCTGGGTAAAAACATCCTGGGTACCGGCTTTGACTTCGAACTGTTCGTGCACACCGGTGCCGGGCGTTATATCTGCGGTGAAGAAACCGCGCTGATTAACTCCCTCGAAGGCCGCCGCGCGAATCCGCGTTCCAAGCCACCGTTCCCGGCAAGCTCCGGCGTGTGGGGTAAACCGACCTGCGTCAACAACGTCGAAACCCTGTGTAACGTTCCGGCGATCCTCGCGAACGGCGTGGAGTGGTATCAGGGCATCTCCTCAAGCAAGGATGCCGGTACCAAGCTGATGGGTTTCTCCGGTCGCGTGAAGAATCCTGGCGTCTGGGAACTGCCGTTCGGTACCACCGCACGCGAAATTCTTGAAGACTACGCCGGCGGCATGCGCGATGGCCTGAAATTTAAAGCCTGGCAGCCGGGTGGGGCAGGGACAGACTTCCTGACCGAAGCCCACCTTGACCTGCCGATGGAATTCGAAAGCATTGGTAAAGCGGGCAGCCGTCTGGGTACGGCGCTGGCGATGGCCGTCGACCACGAGATCGGCATGGTCTCGCTGGTGCGTAACCTGGAAGAGTTCTTTGCCCGCGAGTCCTGCGGCTGGTGTACACCGTGCCGTGACGGTCTGCCGTGGAGCGTGAAGATCCTGCGCGCCATTGAGCGTGGCGAAGGCCAGCCGGGCGATATCGAGACGCTTGAGCAACTGTGTCGATTCTTAGGGCCAGGTAAAACCTTCTGCGCCCACGCACCGGGTGCCGTCGAGCCGCTGCAGAGCGCGATTAAATATTTCCGCGACGAATTCGAAGCAGGCATTAAGCAGCCGTTCAGCAATACCCATTCAATTAATGGTATTCAGCCGAACCTGCTGAAAGCGCGCTGGTAAAAACAGAATTTTGATTAACGCTCGAAGCTAATTCGAGCCAACTGGAAGCATGCTAATGGCTACGATTCATGTAGACGGCAAAGAATACGAAGTCAACGGGGCGGACAACCTGCTGGAAGCTTGTCTGTCTCTTGGCCTCGATATTCCGTACTTTTGCTGGCATCCGGCGCTGGGCAGCGTCGGTGCTTGCCGCCAGTGTGCGGTGAAGCAATATCAAAACGCGGAAGACACGCGTGGTCGCCTGGTGATGTCCTGTATGACGCCAGCCACCGAAGGCACCTTTATTTCGATTGATGACGAAGAAGCCAAACAGTTCCGCGAAAGCGTGGTGGAGTGGTTGATGACAAACCACCCGCACGACTGTCCGGTTTGTGAAGAGGGCGGTAACTGCCACCTTCAGGATATGACCGTGATGACCGGTCACAGCTTCCGTCGCTATCGCTTTACCAAGCGTACCCACCGTAACCAGGACCTTGGGCCGTTCATCTCTCACGAAATGAACCGCTGCATCGCCTGCTACCGCTGCGTGCGTTACTACAAAGACTATGCAGACGGTCAGGATCTGGGCGTGTATGGCGCACATGACAACGTCTACTTCGGTCGTCCTGAAGACGGTACGCTGGAGAGCGAATTCTCTGGTAACCTGGTAGAAATCTGCCCGACCGGCGTATTCACGGATAAAACCCACTCCGAGCGTTACAACCGTAAATGGGACATGCAGTTTGCGCCAAGCATCTGCCAGCAGTGTTCCCTCGGCTGTAACACCAGCCCGGGTGAGCGTTACGGCGAGCTGCGTCGTATCGAAAACCGCTACAACGGTACCGTTAACCACTATTTCCTGTGCGACCGCGGTCGTTTCGGCTATGGCTATGTGAATCTAAAAGACCGTCCGCGTCAGCCGGTTCAGCGCCGTGGCGACGATTTCATCACTCTGAACGCCGAGCAGGCGATGCAGGGCGCGGCAGATATTCTGCGCCAGTCGAAGAAAGTGATCGGTATCGGCTCTCCGCGCGCCAGCATCGAAAGCAACTTCGCGCTGCGTGAGCTGGTTGGGGCAGAAAACTTCTATACCGGCATCGCCCAGGGCGAGCAGGAACGTCTGCAGCTGGTACTGAAAGTGCTGCGTGAAGGTGGTATCCATACCCCTGCGCTGCGCGAAATCGAATCTTATGATGCGGTTCTGGTGCTGGGTGAAGACCTGACGCAGACCGGCGCACGCGCGGCTCTGGCGGTTCGTCAGGCGGTGAAGGGCAAAGCGCGTGAAATGGCAGCGGCGCAGAAAGTGGCCGACTGGCAGATTGCGGCAATCCTCAACATTGGCCAGCGCGCGAAGCATCCTCTGTTTGTGACCAACGTCGACAGCACCCGTCTGGACGATATCGCCGCGTGGACCTACTGCGCGCCGGTTGAAGATCAGGCGCGTCTTGGCTTTGCCATTGCCCACGCGCTGGACAGCAACTCCCCAGCCGTTGAGCTGGATCGCGACCTGCAAAACAAGGTCGACGTGATTGTTCAGGCCCTGGCGGGTGCGAAGAAACCGCTGATTATTTCCGGTACCAACGCCGGCAGCGCGGAGATCGTTCAGGCGGCAGCAAACGTTGCCAAAGCCCTGAAAGGCCGCGGTGCGGACGTTGGCGTGACCATGATTGCCCGTGCGGTGAACAGCATCGGTCTGGGTATGATTGGCGGTGGTTCGCTGGAAGAAGCATTAAGCGAACTGGAGTCCGGTTCCGCTGACGCCGTTGTGGTGCTGGAAAACGACCTGCATCGTCATGCGTCTGCCGCTCGCGTTGACGCCGCGCTCTCCAAAGCGCCGCTGGTAATGGTGATTGACCATCAGCGCACCGCGATCATGGACAAAGCACACCTGGTGCTCTCTGCGGCAAGCTTCGCAGAAAGCGACGGTACGGTTATCAACAACGAAGGCCGCGCCCAGCGTTTCTTCCAGGTTTATGACCCGGCGTACTACGACAGCAACACTGTGATGCTGGAAAGCTGGCGCTGGCTGCACTCCCTGCACAGCACCGTGCAGAGCCGTGAAGTGGACTGGACGCAGCTCGACCACGTTATCGACGCGGTAGTCGAAAAACTGCCTCAGCTGGCAGGCATTAAAGATGCCGCGCCTGAAGCAAGCTTCCGCATTCGTGGCCAGAAACTGGCGCGTGAACCGCACCGCTACAGCGGCCGTACCGCGATGCGCGCCAACATCAGCGTGCACGAACCGCGCCAGCCGCAGGATAAAGACACCATGTTCGCCTTCTCCATGGAAGGGAACAACCAGCCGTCTGCGCCGCGTTCGCAAATCCCGTTCGCATGGGCTCCGGGCTGGAACTCCCCGCAGGCATGGAACAAGTTCCAGGCTGAAGTGGGTGGCTCCCTGCGCCACGGCGATCCGGGCGTGCGTCTGATTGAAGCCTCCGAAACCGGTCTGGATTTCTTCACGACCGTACCGGCGAGCTTCCAGGCTCAGGATGGTCAGTGGCGTATTGCGCCGTACTACCATCTGTTCGGTAGCGACGAGCTGTCCCAGCGTTCACCGGTCTTCCAGACCCGTATGCCGCAGCCTTACATCAAGCTCAACCCGGCGGATGCCGCGAAGCTTGGCGTTAACGCGGGCGCGAACATCGCCTTTAGCTATGACGGCCAGACAATCAGCCTGCCGCTGATTATCTCCGAAGGTCTGACAGCAGGGCAGGTGGGTCTGCCGATGGGTATGCCTGGCATCGCGCCGGTTCTGGCGGGCGCGCGTCTTGATAATCTGCAGGAGGCAAAAGCATGAGTTGGTTAACGCCGGATCTTATCGACATCCTGCTGAGCATTCTGAAAGCGATTGTTATCCTGCTGGTGGTGGTCACCTGCGGCGCGTTCATGAGCTTTGGTGAACGTCGTCTGCTCGGTCTGTTCCAGAACCGTTACGGACCGAACCGCGTGGGCTGGGGTGGTTCACTCCAGCTGGTCGCGGACATGATCAAGATGTTCTTTAAAGAGGACTGGATCCCACGCTTCTCGGACCGCGTGATCTTTACTCTGGCACCGATGATCGCCTTCACCTCGCTGCTGCTGGCGTTTGCTATCGTTCCGGTCAGCCCGACCTGGGTGGTCGCTGACCTGAACATCGGCATTCTGTTCTTCCTGATGATGGCAGGCCTCGCGGTTTACGCGGTGCTGTTCGCAGGCTGGTCCAGTAACAACAAATACTCGCTGCTGGGTGCGATGCGTGCTTCCGCGCAGACGCTGAGCTACGAAGTGTTCCTGGGGCTCTCCCTGATGGGCGTGGTGGCGCAGGCCGGTTCATTCAACATGACCGACATCGTCAATAACCAGGCCGACATCTGGAACGTTATCCCGCAGTTCTTTGGGTTTATTACCTTTGCTATCGCGGGCGTGGCCGTGTGTCACCGTCACCCGTTTGACCAGCCAGAAGCCGAACAGGAACTGGCCGACGGTTACCACATTGAATATTCCGGTATGAAATTCGGTCTGTTCTTCGTGGGCGAGTACATCGGTATCGTCACCATTTCCGCGTTGATGGTAACGCTGTTCTTTGGTGGCTGGCATGGCCCGTTCTTACCGCCGTTCATCTGGTTCGCGCTGAAAACCGCGTTCTTCATGATGATGTTCATTTTGATTCGCGCAGCGTTACCGCGTCCGCGTTATGACCAGGTAATGTCCTTCGGCTGGAAAGTGTGCCTGCCGCTGACGCTCGTCAACTTGTTGGTAACGGCAGCTGTCATTCTCTGGCAGCAGCCATAAGGGGCTATAGACCATGACCTTAAAAGAATTACTGGTAGGCTTCGGTACCCAGGTACGCAGTATCTGGATGATCGGCCTGCACGCGTTTGCCAAACGCGAAACCCGGATGTACCCGGAAGAGCCGGTATATCTGCCGCCGCGCTACCGTGGCCGTATCGTGCTGACGCGCGACCCGGACGGTTCCGAGCGCTGCGTTGCCTGTAACCTGTGTGCGGTAGCGTGTCCGGTCGGCTGTATCTCTCTGCAGAAAGCAGAGACGGTAGACGGCCGCTGGTACCCTGAGTTCTTCCGCATCAACTTCTCACGCTGCATCTTCTGCGGTCTGTGTGAAGAAGCGTGCCCAACCACGGCGATTCAGCTGACTCCGGACTTTGAGCTGGGTGAGTACAAGCGTCAGGACCTGGTGTACGAGAAAGAGGATCTGCTGATTTCCGGTCCGGGCAAATACCCGGAATATAACTTCTACCGGATGGCGGGTATGGCAATCGACGGCAAAGATAAGGGTGAAGCAGAGAACGAAGCTAAGCCTATCGACGTCAAGAGCCTGTTACCGTAAGGAGAGGGCAATGGAATTCGCTTTTTATATCTGTGGCCTTATCGCCATCCTGGCCACGCTGCGAGTGATTACGCACACCAATCCGGTGCATGCGCTGCTGTACTTAATCATCTCGCTGCTGGCCATTTCCGGGGTGTTCTTCGCGCTGGGCGCGCACTTTGCCGGTGCGCTGGAAATCATCGTCTACGCCGGGGCCATCATGGTGCTGTTCGTATTCGTGGTGATGATGCTAAACCTGGGCGGCTCTGAAATTGAGCAGGAACGTCAGTGGTTAAAACCGCAGGTGTGGATTGGCCCGGCAATTTTGTCGGCCATCATGCTGGTGGTGATCGTTTACGCCATTCTGGGTGTTAACGATCAGGGCATCGACGGCACGCCGATTGGTGCGAAAGAGGTGGGTATCACGCTCTTTGGCCCATACGTTCTGGCGGTGGAACTGGCCTCTATGCTGTTGCTGGCAGGCCTGGTTGTAGCTTTCCACGTTGGCCGCGAAGAGCGTGCTGGCGAGGTGCTGAGCAACCGCACTGACGACCGCGCGAAAAGAAAAACGGAGGAGCGCGCATGATCCCCTTAACACATGGACTGATCCTCGCTGCGATTTTATTCGTTCTGGGTCTGACCGGTCTGGTTATCCGCCGCAATCTGCTGTTTATGCTGATCGGTCTGGAAATCATGATTAACGCCTCCGCGCTGGCCTTCGTGGTCGCCGGAAGCTACTGGGGCCAGACCGATGGTCAGGTGATGTACATTCTCGCTATCAGCCTCGCGGCTGCCGAAGCGAGTATTGGCCTGGCGCTGTTGCTGCAGCTCCATCGTCGCCGCCAGAATCTGAACATCGATTCAGTAAGTGAGTTGCGTGGATGAACATGCTTGCCTTAACCATTATTTTTCCGCTGATTGGCTTCGTGCTGCTGGCGTTTTCTCGCGGCCGCTGGTCCGAGAATCTGTCTGCAACCGTCGGCATGGGCTCTGTTGGCCTGGCCGCGCTGGTCACAGCGTATGCGGGTATCGACTTCTTTAACAACGGGCGTCAGCCTTTCAGCGTGCCGCTGTGGACGTGGATGTCGGTCGGTGATTTCAACATCGGTTTCAACCTGGTGTTGGACGGCCTCTCGCTGACCATGCTCTCCGTGGTCACCGGCGTTGGCTTCCTGATCCACATGTTTGCCTCCTGGTACATGCGCGGTGAAGAGGGATACTCCCGCTTCTTCGCCTACACCAACCTGTTTATCGCCAGCATGGTCGTTCTGGTGTTGGCCGATAACCTGCTGCTGATGTATCTGGGCTGGGAAGGCGTGGGTCTGTGTTCTTACCTGCTGATCGGTTTCTACTATACCGATCCGAAGAATGGCGCAGCGGCCATGAAAGCGTTCGTCGTGACCCGCGTGGGTGACGTCTTCCTCGCGTTCGCGTTGTTCATTCTCTACAACGAACTGGGCACGCTGAACTTCCGCGAAATGGTGGAACTGGCGCCGGCGCACTTCGAAGCAGGCAACAACATGCTGTGGTGGGCAACGCTGATGCTGCTGGGTGGTGCCGTGGGTAAATCCGCACAGCTGCCGTTGCAGACCTGGCTGGCCGACGCGATGGCGGGTCCAACCCCTGTCTCCGCGCTGATCCACGCCGCGACCATGGTAACTGCCGGTGTTTATCTGATTGCGCGTACCCATGGCCTGTTCCTGATGACCCCGGAAATTCTGCATCTGGTGGGTATTGTCGGTGCAGTTACGCTGGTGCTGGCGGGCTTTGCTGCGCTGGTGCAGACCGACATCAAGCGTGTTCTCGCATACTCCACCATGAGCCAGATTGGTTACATGTTCCTGGCGCTGGGCGTTCAGGCGTGGGACGCGGCCATTTTCCACCTGATGACGCACGCGTTCTTTAAAGCGCTGCTGTTCCTCTCGTCCGGTTCCGTCATCCTGGCCTGCCATCACGAACAGAACATCTTCAAGATGGGCGGACTGCGTAAGTCCATCCCGCTGGTGTATGTTTGCTTCCTGGTGGGCGGCGCGGCGCTGGCGGCACTGCCGCTGATCACCGCGGGCTTCTTCAGTAAGGACGAAATCCTTGCGGGCGCCATGGCGAATGGTCATATCAATCTGATGGTTGCGGGTCTGGTCGGTGCGTTTATGACCTCCCTGTATACCTTCCGTATGATTTTCATCGTATTCCACGGTAAAGAACAAATTCACGCTCACGCAGGTAAGGGGATCACTCACCACCTGCCGCTGATTGTGCTGCTGGTACTCTCCACCTTCGTTGGCGCGATGATTGTGCCTCCGCTGCAGGGCGTACTGCCAGACACTACCGAGCTTGAGCACGGTCGCGTTCTGACGCTTGAAATCACCTCCGGTGTGGTCGCTATCGCGGGCATCCTGATCGCTGCATGGCTGTGGCTGGGTAAACGCACGCTGGTCACTGCCGTTGCCAACAGCGCGCCGGGCCGTCTGCTGGGTACCTGGTGGTACAACGCGTGGGGCTTCGACTGGCTGTACGACATGATCTTCGTTAAGCCGTTCCTGGGCATTGCGTGGCTGCTGAAGCGCGACCCGCTGAACAGCCTGATGAATATCCCGGCGATCCTCTCGCGCTTTGCAGGTAAAGGCCTGCTGTACAGCGAGAACGGTTACCTGCGCTGGTATGTGGCGTCCATGAGCATCGGTGCGGTTGTCGTGCTGGCGCTGCTGATGGTGTTGCGTTGATCGTTAAGTGAATTTTATTCGAATTCGTTGAAAATCAGGCCCCTGCTGGGGGCCTTAAAAAGGAATGTAAATCGCCATGTTACTACCCTGGCTAATATTAATTCCCTTCATCGGCGGCTTCCTGTGCTGGCAGACTGAACGCTTTGGCGTGAAGATGCCGCGCTGGATCGCGCTGATCACCATGGGATTGACGCTCGCGCTTGGCCTGCAACTGTGGTTGCAGGGCGGTTACTCACTGACCCAGTCTGCGGGCATTCCGCAGTGGCAGTCTGAGTTTATCCTGCCGTGGATCCCGCGTTTCGGTATCACCATCCACCTGGCGATTGACGGTCTGTCGCTGCTGATGGTAGTGCTGACTGGTCTGCTCGGCGTTCTGGCGGTACTCTGCTCCTGGCGAGAAATCGAAAAATACCAGGGCTTCTTCCACCTGAACCTGATGTGGATCCTGGGCGGCGTGATCGGCGTGTTCCTTGCCATCGACATGTTCCTGTTCTTCTTCTTCTGGGAGATGATGCTGGTGCCGATGTACTTCCTGATCGCGCTGTGGGGCCACAAGGCGTCCGACGGTAAAACGCGTATCACGGCGGCAACCAAATTCTTCATCTATACCCAGGCGAGTGGTCTGGTGATGCTGATTGCGATTCTGGCGCTGGTGTTTGTTCACCACAACGCGACCGGCACCTGGACCTTCAACTACGAAGATCTGCTGAAGACACCAATGTCCCACGGCGTTGAATACCTGCTGATGCTGGGCTTCTTCATCGCCTTCGCGGTGAAAATGCCGGTGGTTCCGCTGCACGGCTGGCTGCCAGACGCGCACTCTCAGGCACCAACGGCGGGTTCCGTTGACCTGGCGGGCATCTTGCTGAAAACGGCGGCCTACGGTCTGCTGCGCTTCGCACTGCCGCTGTTCCCGAATGCTTCCGCAGAGTTCGCGCCAATCGCCATGTGGCTGGGCGTAATCGGTATCTTCTACGGCGCGTGGATGGCCTTCACGCAGTACGACATCAAGCGTTTGATTGCCTACACCTCCGTTTCCCACATGGGCTTCGTGCTGATTGCTATCTACACCGGCAGCCAACTGGCGTACCAGGGCGCGGTGATCCAGATGATTGCGCACGGTCTGTCCGCAGCTGGCCTCTTCATCCTGTGCGGCCAGTTGTACGAACGTCTGCATACCCGCGACATGCGCATGATGGGCGGCCTGTGGAGCAAAATTAAGTGGCTGCCAGCGCTGTCCATGTTCTTCGCGGTGGCTACCCTGGGGATGCCGGGTACTGGTAACTTCGTCGGCGAATTTATGATTCTGTTCGGCAGCTTCAAAGTGGTACCGGTGATTACCGTGATCTCCACCTTTGGTCTGGTTTTCGCTTCCGTGTACTCGCTGGCGATGCTGCACCGCGCTTACTTCGGTAAAGCGAAGAGCGAAATTGCTGCACAAGAACTGCCGGGGATGTCGCTGCGCGAGCTGTTCATCATCCTGCTGCTGGTCGTACTGCTGGTGCTGCTGGGCTTCTTCCCGCAGCCGATTCTGGATACCTCGCACAGCGCGATGGGTAACATCCAGCAGTGGTTTGTTAATTCTGCTTCTACTACAAGGCCGTAATTCGCCATGACAATAACTCCACAACAACTGATCGCGCTGCTACCGCTGCTGATCGTCGGATTGACGGTGGTGGTTGTGATGCTCTCCATTGCGTGGCGACGCAATCACTTCCTGAATGCCACGCTGTCGGTCATCGGACTGAACGCCGCGTTAGTCTCTCTCTGGTTTGTTGGCCAGGGTGGGGCGATGGACGTCACCCCGCTGATGCGCGTTGACGGCTATGCCATGCTTTACACCGGTCTGGTACTGCTGGCGAGCCTGGCGACCTGTACCTTTGCGTACCCGTGGCTTGAAGGCTACAACGACAACAAAGAAGAGTTTTACCTGCTGGTTCTGATTGCCGCGCTGGGCGGCATTCTGCTGGCGAATGCCAACCACCTGGCCGCGCTGTTCCTCGGTATTGAGCTGATCTCTCTGCCGCTGTTCGGCCTGATTGGTTACGCCTTCCGCCAGAAGCGTTCTCTGGAAGCGAGCATCAAGTACACCATTCTGTCTGCTGCTGCGTCCTCGTTCCTGCTGTTTGGCATTGCGCTGCTGTACGCACAGTCCGGTAACCTCTCCTTCATGGCGCTCGGCAAGAGCCTCGGTGATGGCATGCTGCATGAGCCGCTGCTGCTGGCGGGTCTGGGTATGATGATCGTTGGCCTCGGCTTCAAGCTCTCTCTGGTTCCGTTCCACCTGTGGACGCCAGACGTCTACCAGGGCGCTCCGGCGCCGGTGTCGACCTTCCTGGCGACGGCGAGCAAAATCGCTATCTTCGGTGTGGTCATGCGTCTGTTCCTGTACGCGCCGGTCGGTGACAGCGAAGCGGTTCGCGTGGTGCTGGGCATTATCGCGTTCGTCTCCATCATCTTCGGTAACCTGATGGCGCTGAGCCAGACCAACATCAAGCGTCTGCTGGGCTACTCGTCCATCTCTCATCTGGGCTACCTGCTGGTGGCGCTGATTGCGCTGCAGAGCGGTGAGATGTCAATGGAAGCCGTGGGCGTGTATCTGGCAGGTTACCTGTTCAGCAGCCTCGGCGCCTTCGGCGTGGTGAGCCTGATGTCCAGCCCGTACCGTGGCCCGGATGCCGATTCACTGTTCTCCTACCGTGGTCTGTTCTGGCACCGTCCGATCCTGTCCGCGGTGATGACCGTGATGATGCTCTCTCTGGCGGGTATCCCAATGACGCTGGGCTTTATCGGTAAGTTCTACGTGCTGGCCGTTGGTGTGCAGGCACACCTGTGGTGGCTGACTGCGAGCGTGGTGATTGGCTCCGCGATTGGCCTCTACTACTACCTGCGCGTGGCGGTGAGCCTGTATCTGAGTGCGCCTCAGCAGCTCAACCGTGATGCGCCATCCAACTGGCAGTACAGCGCCGGGGGTATCGTGGTACTCATCTCCGCGCTGCTGGTGCTGATCTTCGGTATCTATCCGCAGCCGCTGATTGATATTGTGCAGCGAGCGATGCCATTAATGTAAAAACAAAAAACCCGCCTCGGCGGGTTTTTTATGGTTTGCGCCCTCTCCCTGTGGGAGAGGGATGGGGTGAGGGCACCAGCCCGCACAGGACTTAAGCCAGCTGTTTCCTGCTAATCAACGGCCCGTCAATCTTCTTCATCGAGCGGTCCAGCACCTCTTCAATCACCGACGACAGCTCGTTCAGCTCAAACTTCGCCACATACCCGTCCGCCTTCACCTTGCGAATATGATCTTCGTTAGCGTTGCCGGAAAGGGACGAGTGGATCACCACCGGAATATCTTTCAGGACCGGGTCGGTTTTGATTTTGCGCGTCAGCGTAAATCCGTCCATCTCCGGCATTTCGAGGTCGGTCAGCACCAGGGCGATCTTGTCTGTGATCGGCACACCCTCAGCCTGCGCCTGAGCGGCCAGCACGCCAATTTTCTCCCACGCGTCTTTGCCGGTGATGTGCAACTGCGCCGGGATCTCCATCGCCTGCAGACCTTTCTCCAGCATCGAACGCGCTACTTTGGAATCTTCCGCCACAATGGCGACCGAACCCGGCTTGATGTTGAATTTGGTAGTCTTCAGATTGGTCGCGTGCAGATCGTGATTGGCCGGGGTGATGTCATACAGGATCTGCTCAACGTCCAGCACCATCGCCAGATCGTTGGTATCCGTTTTCTCATCGAGGCAGGCAATGCTGGTGATATAGCGGCCACTGACGGCGGTTTCCGCCGCGTGCACCTGCTTCCAGTCCAGACGCATGATGTTCTCAACCGATTCCACGGCAAAGGCCTGCACGCTGCGGGCGTATTCGGTGATCAGCAGGATGTTCAGCCCGGTGGTGGGCTTACAGCCCGCCACGGCGGCCAGGTCGATCACCGGGATCACCTGATCGCGTATATTTACCATCCCCATCAGCGGTGATTTCATCCCGGCGGGTTTTGTGAATTCCGGCATCGGCACAATTTCACGCAGCTTAAAAACGTTAATGCCAAACAGCTCGGATTTATTTTCGTTCAGAGAGGTGCCAAGACGGAACAGCAACAGTTCAAAACGGTTCGACAGGGTGAGATTCGCCCTGTCATCAATATCTTTCTGGAAATTATCCATTCTACCCTCGAGAGAAATGCTGACCTTTTAATCGTTATCGGCATTCTGAGAGAAAAATGAAGGGTTAAACGCTGACCTTAGCGAAATCTTCGGCCAGCTCGCACGCCGGGAACACCGCCAGGCACTCTGCCAGCAGGCTTGCGCACCCCCGCGCGTCGTAGCGGGAGCTAACATGAGTGACGATCAGTCTCCCTACACCCGCATCACGGGCAAGCTGCGCCGCCTGACGCGTTGAGCTGTGGCCGCGGCCGTTGGCTTTCTCTTCCATCGCCGTCTCCAGCGTGGCTTCGTGCACCATCACGTCCACGCCCCGGGCAAGCGTGAGCGCCGTCGGGCAGGGGGCCGTATCGCCAAAAATCGCCAGTTTTTTGCCTGGCTGCGGTGCGGAGAGATAATCCTGGCCGTTGATGGCGCGTCCGTCCTCCAGCGTGACGGTCTCGCCCTGTTTGAGTCGCTGGAACAGCGGACCGGGTTTTACGCCGTCGGCCATCAGCGCGGCGGCATCCAGCGCGCCGGGTTTGTCATGCGCTTCAACACGGTAGCCATAGCATTCCACAGGATGATTGAGCGGTTGAGCACTAACCCGATAATCTCCGTCATCGAATACCTGGCCTTCGGTAATCTCAACCACCTCCAGCGGATAATCGGTCCACGACCCGCTCAGGCGCAGCGTGGTTTCAACAAATTCACGAATACCCGCAGGTCCGTAAATCGTCAGCGGGTTGGCGTTACCGGCCATAGAGCGGCTGCACAGCAGGCCGGGAAGGCCAAACAGATGGTCGCCATGAAGATGAGTAATAAAAATTTTGTCCAGCTTGCCGGGGTGATACGAGGTATGTAACAGCTGATGCTGCGTCCCCTCACCGCAGTCAAACAGCCACAGCCCGCCGCGGGTGGGATGCTTAAGATCCAGCAGAATTGCCGTCACGTTTCGTGAGCGGGTTGGCACGCCAGCGGACGTACCCAGAAAAATCAGTTCCATAACGCAATCAGCCCTTTGCTGAACGGGGAGGGGTTTAGTATAACGTGATGAACCCCAGGAAGGAGAAAGAGATGATCCAGTGGCAAGATTTACATCATAGTGAGCTCACCGTTCATTCGCTCTACGCGCTGCTTAAACTGCGCTGCGAAGTGTTTGTGGTTGAACAGACCTGCCCGTATCAGGACATCGACGGCGATGACCTCGTTGGCGAAAACCGCCATATCCTTGGCTGGAAGGATGACGAACTGGTGGCGTATGCGAGGATTCTGAAAAGCGAGGACGATGTCGAGCCCGTCGCGATAGGTCGGGTTATCGTCAGCGGTAACGCGCGCGGTGAAAAGCTGGGCTATCGGCTGATGGAAAAAACGCTGGAGGCGTGCCAAAAACAGTGGCCGGACAAGGCGTTATACCTGGGCGCGCAGGCACACCTGCAATCCTTCTACGGTCATTTCGGTTTTATGCCGGTCACCGACATCTACGACGAAGACGGTATTCCGCACATCGGCATGGCGCGCGAAGCGAAACAGGCGTAATGGCGCGTCGTTGTCTATAGTTAGCGGACTGGTGTACTAACATGGAGAAAAATATGTCATTTCAATCCTGGGATACCCGTATCGACGACGACCTGACCTTACTGAGCGAAACGCTGGAAGAGGTGTTACGTTCCTCAGGCGACCCTGCCGATCAGAAATATATCGAGCTGAAAGCCCGTGCAGAGCAGGCGCTCCACGACGTTAAAAACCGCGTCAGCCATGCGTCTGATACGTATTACTACCGCGCCAAAAAAGCGGTTTATCGTGCCGATGACTACGTCCATGAAAAACCGTGGCAGGGCATTGGGGTGGGGGCAGCCGTAGGGCTGGTGCTGGGGCTGCTGCTGGCCCGTCGTTAAGGCGCTTAACCACTCCCTATACGTGGGTACTGATATTTCTTATGGTACCCCGTATAATATGAGGTTTTAACAGGGAGAGGTTCGCGTGAATTCGATTTTCCTCGCGCTGGAGCACCTGCGTACCCAGCTTGCGCAAGCGTTACCTGCAACATCCGGTCTGCGTCAATTCGACGTCTCTTTCCCGTTAAACGATGCCTTCGATCCCCTCGCCTGGCTGGGCGAGCAGCAGTGCTATCCGCAGTTTTACTGGCAACAGCGTAACGGCGATGAAGAGCTGGCCGCGCTGGGAGCGGTTACCCAATTCTCCTCTCTGGCGTTAGCCTCGCAGTTTTTGCGCGCGCAACACGCGCCTGAAGATACCCGTATCTGCGGCCTGAACGCGTTTAACCCGGAGCAGGGCAGCCTCTTTTTACCGCGTCTGCTGTGGCGTCGTACCGCTGGCCACGCCACGTTGCGCCTGCAGCTGTGGAGCGACAGCTCGCTTGAGGACGATGCCGACACCGCGCGTGCGCTCTTACAGCAACTCCTTCCCGCAAAACCCATCCGTCCGCTCTCCGTGCAGGTTGAGCGCGAAACCCATCATCCGGAAAAACCGCAATGGCTTAGCCTTATCGGCAAAGCGACAGAGACGATTGCACGCGGTGATTTCGAAAAGGTGGTTCTCGCCCGCGCAACCGATTTGCAGTGTAAACAGCGCGTTAACCCCGTCGCGCTGATGGCCGCCAGCCGCGCCCTGAATTTAAACTGCTATCATTTTTGCATGATATTCGACGCCAGCAATGCGTTTCTCGGCTCCACGCCAGAGCGTCTCTGGCGGCGGCGCGGCAAGCTGCTGCGCACCGAAGCGCTGGCGGGCACCGTTGCCAGCCATACTGACGATAAGCAGGCGCAGCGTCTCGGCGAGTGGCTGCTGAATGACGATAAAAACCAGCGCGAAAATATGCTGGTGGTGGAGGATATATGCCAGCGTCTTCAGCACCATACGCAGACGCTGGAGGTGTTGCCGGCTCAGGTCGTCCGCCTGCGTAAAGTGCAGCATTTACGCCGCTGTATCTGGACCGAGCTTAAGCAGGCCGACGATGAGCTGTGCCTGCACGTGCTCCAGCCGACGGCGGCGGTAGCCGGGCTACCGCGACAGCCTGCGCGTGAGTTTATACAGCACGTAGAACCCTTCAACCGCGAGTGGTACGCCGGCTCAGCCGGGTATTTATCCCCCGAGCAAAGCGAGTTCTGCGTGGCGCTGCGCTCTGCGCGCGTCCGGGAAGACGCCCTGCGGCTCTACGCCGGGGCGGGCATTGTCAGCGGGTCTGACCCGGAGCAGGAGTGGCAGGAGATTGAAAACAAAGCTGCCGGATTGCGCTCTCTGCTCCTAAGGGATTAATACAGATTCGCGCAATCCCGATTCATATCAAAATTCCAATTTTTTCTATTATTTATACTGTGTCGCATTCTTGATACCGGACAATCTCATGTCAGTAAGTTCTTTTAACCGACGCTGGGCGGCGGTGATCCTTGAAGCCCTGACGCGCCATGGCGTCAGGCACGTGTGTATTGCACCGGGTTCTCGTTCAACGCCGCTGACGCTGGCAGCCGCTGAAAACCGGGCGTTGATTCACCACACCCATTTTGACGAACGCGGCCTTGGCCATCTCGCGCTCGGGCTGGCGAAGGTTAGCAAAGAACCCGTGGCGGTGATCGTCACCTCCGGTACCGCCGTGGCGAACCTCTATCCGGCACTGATTGAAGCCGGGTTAACCGGTGAAAAGCTGATCCTGCTGACGGCCGACCGCCCGCCTGAGCTAATCGACTGTGGCGCCAATCAGGCCATACGCCAGCCGGGACTGTTTTCTTCGCATCCCTCACAGACGGTTTCGTTACCGCGTCCTACCCAGGATATTCCGGCAAGCTGGCTGGTCTCCACCGTCGATCACGCCATGGCAACATTGCGCAGCGGGGCGCTGCATATCAATTGCCCGTTTGCCGAACCGCTTTACGGGGAGCTGGACGATACCGGTATTGACTGGCTGCAGTCACTCGGCGACTGGTGGCAGAGTGAAAAGCCGTGGCTGCGCGAGCAGACGCATCTTGAGAGCGCGAAGCAGCGCGACTGGTTCTTCTGGCGGCAGAAGCGCGGCGTGGTTATCGCCGGGCGCATGAGCGCCGCCGAAGGCAGGCGGGTCGCCGAATGGGCGCAAACCCTTGGCTGGCCGCTGATTGGCGACGTGCTTTCCCAGACCGGTCAGCCGCTGCCGTGCGCCGATCTCTGGCTGGGTAACGCGAAAGCGGTTACTGAGCTTTCACAGGCGCAGATTGTGGTCCAGATCGGCGCAAGCCTTACCGGCAAACGTCTGCTGCAGTGGCAGGCGACCTGCACGCCTGAAGAGTACTGGGTGGTGGACGCGCTGGAAGGGCGGCTCGACCCGGCGCACCATCGCGGCCGTCGTCTGGTGAGCGAAATTGACAGCTGGCTGGAACTGCACCCGGCGGAAAAACGTCAGCCCTGGGCGGTGGCGATCCCGGAGCTGTCGCGTCAGGCGTGGGAAATCACCAAAGCGCGCTGTGAGGCATTCAGCGAAGCCGGGCTGGCGCACCGTATTCGCCAGTACCTGCCTGAACAGGGCCAGTTGTTTGTCGGCAACAGCCTCGTCGTGCGGCTGATTGACGCCTTTTCGAAGCTGCCGGCGGGCTATCCGGTTTACAGCAACCGTGGCGCCAGCGGCATCGACGGGCTGATCTCGACGGCGGCAGGCGTGCAGCGCGCCAGCGCGAAATCGACGCTGGCGATCGTGGGCGATCTTTCCGCGCTCTACGATCTCAACGCGCTGGCGCTGCTGCGTCAGGCATCTGCACCGTTTGTGCTGATTGTAGTCAATAATAACGGCGGGCAGATCTTCTCCCTGTTACCGACGCCCCAGAGCGAGCGCGAGCGCTTCTATCTGATGCCGCAGAACGTGCAGTTTGAACACGCCGCGGCGATGTTTAGCCTGAAATACCATCGTCCGGAAAGCTGGGAACAGCTGGATGCGGCGTTAAGCACCGCCTGGAAGCAGCCGGGCGCGACGCTGATTGAGCTGGTGGTGAACGAGGCCGACGGCGCGCAGACCCTGCAAAGCCTGCTGGCGCAGGTGAGCCAGCTGTGATCCTCTCGGGCGTGCAGCAGGCCGGAAAGCCAGGCTATCCCTGGCTGGTCTTTTTGCACGGTTTTTCCGGCGACTGCCGCGAGTGGCAGGATGTCGGGAAGACGCTCAGCGAGTATCCCCGGCTCTATCTTGACCTGCCGGGCCACGGTGAGTCAGGGGAGATAACCGTGACGGGGTTCGACGAGATGAGTCATTTGCTCACCCGAACCCTTCTTAGTTACAACATACTAAACTTCTGGCTGGTGGGGTACTCCCTCGGCGGCCGCATTGCGATGTTTCATGCCTGCCAGCAGCCGAAGGGGCTGCATGGGGTGATTGTTGAAGGTGGGCATCCGGGTCTGCAGGATCAGAACGAGCGCACTGCGCGGCGGTTATCCGACCATCGCTGGGCAACGCGTTTTCGCACCGAACCGCTGGAAACGGTTTTTACCGACTGGTATCAACAGCCCGTGTTTGCCTCCCTCACGGACGACCAGCGCAAGGCGCTTGTTACCCTGCGCAGCCAGAACAACGGCTCGACGCTGGCGAAGATGCTCGACGCAACATCGCTGGCCGTGCAGCCCGATTTGCGTGCCGCGATTAGCGTATGCAATTTCCCTTTTGACTATCTCTATGGTGAACGGGATGAGAAGTTCGCGGCCCTGGCCGCTGAGCTGGACGCCGTTCACCATGCGATTCCCAACGCCGGACACAACGCCCACCGGGAAAACCCCGACGCGGTTGCCGCGAGTCTGGCTCAGATACTGCGTCTTCGAATAAAGGACACTCTATGATCTATCCTGATGAACATATGCTTTATGCGCCGGTTGAATGGCAGGACTGCTCCGAAGGCTACACCGACATTCGTTACCACAAATCCACCGACGGCATTGCCAAAATCACCATCAACCGTCCGCAGGTGCGTAACGCCTTCCGTCCGCTGACCGTCAAAGAGATGATTCAGGCCCTGGCGGATGCGCGCTACGACGACAGCATCGGCGTGATTGTGCTGACCGGCGAAGGTGAGAAAGCCTTCTGCTCCGGTGGCGATCAGAAAGTGCGTGGCGACTACGGCGGATATCAGGACGATGCGGGTACGCACCACCTGAACGTGCTCGATTTCCAGCGCCAGATCCGCACCTGTCCGAAACCGGTGGTGGCGATGGTGGCGGGTTACTCCATAGGCGGCGGCCACGTGCTGCACATGATGTGCGACCTGACTATCGCCGCGGAAAACGCCATCTTCGGCCAGACCGGCCCGAAAGTAGGCTCTTTCGACGGCGGCTGGGGCGCGTCCTATATGGCGCGCATCGTCGGGCAGAAAAAAGCCCGCGAAATCTGGTTCCTGTGCCGTCAGTACAACGCTCAGGAAGCGCTGGATATGGGCCTGGTCAATACCGTGGTACCGATTGCCGATCTCGAAAAAGAGACCGTGCGCTGGTGCCGCGAAATGCTGCAAAACAGCCCGATGGCGCTGCGCTGCCTGAAGGCCGCGCTCAACGCCGACTGTGACGGTCAGGCGGGCCTGCAGGAGCTGGCGGGCAACGCCACCATGCTGTTCTACATGACCGAAGAGGGTCAGGAAGGACGCAACGCGTTTAACGAAAAACGCCAGCCGGACTTCAGCAAATACAAACGGAACCCGTAATGCGTCGCGCGCAGGTTTATCGCTGGCAGATACCGATGGACGCGGGCGTGGTGCTGCGTGAACGGCGGTTAAAAACCCGTGACGGCTTCTTCGTTCATCTGCAGCAGGACGAGCGGGAAGGCTGGGGCGAGATTTCGCCTCTGCCGGGCTTTAGCCTGGAGTCGCTGGATGACGCGCAGGCTGCGCTGCTGGCGTGGGCAAAGGCGTGGCGTGAGGGCGCAAACCCGGCGTTGCCGGACGCGCCTTCTGCGGCGTTTGGTATCAGCTGCGCGCTGGCGGAGCTGGACGGCAGCCTGCCGAAAGAGGCTAATTACCGCGCGGCACCGCTCTGCACGGGAGATCCGGACGAGCTGTTCGCGCAGCTCTCCGCCATGCCGGGCGAGAAAGTGGCGAAAATTAAAGTCGGTCTCTACGAAGCGGTGCGCGACGGAATGGTCGCTAACCTGCTGCTGGAAGCAATCCCCGATCTGCACCTGCGTCTGGATGCCAACCGCGCCTGGACGCCGCTTAAGGCGCAGCAGTTCGCGAAGTACGTCACCCCGGCGTACCGCAGCCGCATTGCCTTCCTCGAAGAACCGTGCAAAACCCGCGATGATTCGCGCGCCTTTGCCCGCGACACGGGGATTGCTATCGCCTGGGATGAAAGCCTGCGCGAAGACGATTTTGAATTTGTCGCCGAGCCCGGCGTCAGCGCGGTGGTGATTAAGCCAACGTTGACCGGTAGCCTTGCGAAGGTGCGCGAGCAGGTCGCGGCGGCGCACGCGCTGGGGCTGACGGCGGTGATCAGCTCGTCGATTGAGTCCAGCCTTGGGCTGAGTCAGCTGGCGCGCATTGCCGCCTGGCTAACGCCGGACACGGTTCCTGGCCTCGACACGCTTAATCTGATGCAGGCGCAGCTTATCCGCACGTGGCCGGACAGCGCGCTGCCGTGCCTCGACGCAGAGGCGCTGGAGCCGTTGCTATGAGCTTTACCGACTGGCCCTGGCGGCACTGGTGCGCGCGTTTTGCCGATAAACCGGCCCTGAGGCTGAATGACGAAGCGCTCTCCTGGCGCCAGTTGTGCGCGCGCGTCGACCGCCTTGCGGCAGGCTTTCATCAGCAGGGGGTGGAGGAGGGCGACGGCGTACTGTTGCTGGCCTATAACCACCCGCAAACGCTGCTGGCATGGCTGGCGCTGCTGCAGTGCGGGGCGCGTATTCTTCCCGTTAATCCGCAGCTGCCGCGTCCGCTGCTTGACGTGCTGATCCCGCAGATGACGTTGCGCTTTGCGCTGGTGCTGGACGGCCGCTACGACGGTCTTCATGCCCTGAGCATGCGCGAGCCAGCGGATACGTACTGCGCTGCGTGGCAACCGACGCGGCTGGCCTCCATGACGCTGACTTCCGGATCCACCGGGCTGCCGAAGGCGGCGGTGCATACCTGCGACGCCCATCTTGCCAGCGCTCGCGGCGTGCTGTCGCTGATGCCTTACGGAGATAACGACGACTGGCTGCTTTCGCTGCCGCTGTTTCACGTTTCCGGCCAGGGGATTTTATGGCGCTGGCTTCAGGCCGGTGCGCGCTTAACCGTGCGCGAGAAGCAGCCGCTGGAGCAGGCGCTGCGCGGCTGCACCCACGCCTCGCTGGTGCCGACCCAGCTCTGGCGTCTGCTGAATAGCGAAAGCCACATCGCATTGGAAGCGGTTTTGCTTGGCGGGGCGGCCATTCCCGTGACGCTGACGAAAAAGGCCCGGGAGCAGGGGATTCGGACGTACTGCGGCTACGGCCTGACCGAGTTTGCCTCTACCGTTTGCGCAAAAGAGGCTGACGGCGATCCGGATGTGGGCTGTGTGCTGCCGGGCAGAGAGGTGCAGGTCGTTAACGGTGAAGTCTGGATCAAAGCGCAAAGCATGGCTTCCGGCTACTGGCGGGACGGCGCGCTAATTCCGCTGACCAACGCGCAGGGCTGGTTCGCCACCCGCGATCGCGGGGAATGGCATGGCGACCGTCTGACGATTTTAGGCCGAATGGACAACCTCTTTTTCAGCGGAGGAGAGGGGATCCAGCCGGAATCGCTGGAGCGCGTTATCGCCGCGCACCCGCAGATTAACCAGGTGTTTATCGTCCCGCTGGATGACGCCGAGTTTGGACAGCGCCCGGTAGCGGTGGTGGAGTGCGAGCCGGGAACGGATATCACCCGTCTCCCGGCCTGGGTACAGGGCAGGCTGGCACGCTTTGAGCAGCCTGTTCACTGGCTGGTGCTGCCGGCTGAGCTAAAAAATGGCGGGATTAAGATCTCCCGCCAGGCGTTAAAACAGTGGGTGAATGCCCAGCTGTCCGTGTAGTTAGCCGATATCCGGCTCCGGTTTGCGCTGGCGACGACGCAGCAGGCGCAACACCGGCGGCACCACAATCACCATTACTGCCAGCGCTAACAGAACCTTCGCGACGCTGCTGTCCCAAAGTATCGACACATTGCCATTGCTGATGGACAGGGCGCGGCGCAGGTTCTGCTCCAGCATCTCACCCAGCACAAAGCCCAAAATCAGTGGTGACATCGGGAAGTGCATTTTTCGCAAGATGTAGCCGAACACGCCCAGGACCACCATCAGCACCAGGTCAAACGTGGTGCTGTGCACCGCGTACACCCCCACCGCAGAGACGGCGGCAATGGCGGGCACCAGGAACCACAGGGGAATGGTTAGCATGCGGGTGAACAGCCCAATCAGCGGGATATTCATTACCAGCAGCATCACGTTAGCGATCAGCAGCGCGGCAATCAGCCCCCAGACAATATCGGGCTGCTCGGTAAACATCGCCGGGCCGGGCGTGATGTTATAGAGCGTCAGCGCGCCCATCATCACCGCCGTGGGGCCGGAACCCGGCACGCCCAGGGTCAGCATCGGGATAAACGAGCCGCAGGCCGAGGCGTTATTAGCCGCCTCAGGCGCGGCGACGCCGCGAATATCGCCTTTACCAAAGCTGTCGCTGTTGCCGCTGAGCTTCTTCTCGGTCATGTAGGTGATGGCACTGGCGATAGTGGCCCCGGCGCCCGGCAGGATGCCGACGAAGAAGCCAATCACCGACGAGCGCAGCGTGGCGCCGATGCACTGCGCGCCCTCTTTAGCGCTAAAGAGCATCCGGCCGGTTTTGCGCACCAGCGTCTGCCCGCTGCTGGTATGCTCCAGCATCAGTAAGATCTCAGAGACAGAGAACAGGCCGATCACGACCACGATGAACTGCACGCCGTCGGACAGGTGAACGCTGTCGAAGGTAAAGCGATAAACCCCGGTGTTGGCATCCACGCCGACGGTGGCTAACCCTAAGCCAATCAGCGCGGACAAAAACGACTTCAGCGGATTTTGCGCCATCATGCTGCCGAGGCAGGCAATGGCGAACACCATGAGGGCAAAATATTCTGCCGGACCAAATGCCAGCGACCACTGGGCCAGCGCAGGCGCAAACAGAATGATGCCGCCAATGGCAATCATTGAGCCAAAGAATGAACTGACCGCAGAGATGGAGAGCGCCACGCCGCCGCGTCCCTGCCGCGCCATCGGGTAGCCGTCCAGCGCGGTCATGATCGCCGCCGCATCCCCCGGCACGTTAAGCAGGATTGACGAAATGCGTCCGCCATATTCACAGCCGATATAGACCGTTGCCAGCAGGATCAGCGCCGACTCCGCAGGCAGATGCAGGGCAAACGCCAGCGGGAGTAAAATCGCCACGCCGTTGATCGGCCCAAGGCCCGGCAGCAGGCCGACAATCGTCCCCACGAAACAGCCTATCAGGGCGATCACCAGGTTTTCCGGGGTCATCGCCACGGCGAACCCCTGCGAGAGGTAAATCCAGGTATCCATAGCGTGCTCCGTTAATTAAGCCAGGCGCCGAGCGGTAAGGTCACGTCCAGCAGGCGGTCAAAGGCGTACCACAGTAAAATCCCCATCACCACGCCAGAGATCCCCGCAGCGGGGAGGGTGGCGTTAAACAGCATGCCGATGACCATCGTCAGGATAGCGGTTGCCACCGGGAAGCCGAGCCATTCAAAGCCCCAGGCATACATCAGCAGCACGATCACCATCACCAGCAGACGCTGCAGAATGCGACGCGGCGGCCACTCGACGGTATCCGGGTGGCGAAGTAGCAGCGCCACCGAGCAGAGCAGCATCAGGCCGACGATGCCCATCGGGAAGGGGCGGGGCCCCACGGGTTCATAGCTGTACTCGCTGTGGATCTGCCAGGCGACAAACATCCCGCCAACGCAGAGCAGCAGCCATATCCCGGCAAAAATACGATCGCTCATAGCGCCTCCGCTTATTTCGCCAGGCCAAAGGCTTTCGCCTGCTCGCGGTAGTCATTCACCTGTTTTTTAACGTACTCATCAAGCGGCTTACCGGTCAGGTTAAACTCAAACAGCCCGCGCAGATCGCGCTGTTTCTTAAACTCTTCGGTCTGCTGAAGTTTGTTGAACGCGTCGACCCACCACTGGTACTCGGCATCGGTCACTTTTGGCCCGACGAAGAACCCGCGGATGATTGGCCAGACCAGGTTATAACCCTGCTCTTTGGCGGTCGGGACGTTCGCCAGCTGCCCCGGCAGTCGGTTTTCTGAGAAGACCGCCAGCACGCGGATTTTATCCCCGCTCAGGTACGGCACCATCTCGCTGAGATCGCCGGAAACGGCCTGAACGTGGTTGCCCATCAGCGCCGTGACCGGTTCGCCGCCGCCTTCAAAGGCCACGTAGCGCATCTTGTGCGGGTCAACCTTTGCCTGCTGGGCGAGAAGGGCCGCTTTCATCCAGTCCTGGCTCCCGATAGACGCCCCTGCGCCAATCACCACGCTGTTCGGATCTTTTTCCATGGCGGTCAGCAGATCTTTCAGGGATTTCCACGGGGAATCGGCACGTACGGCAATCATCCCGTAGTCGGTGCCGACGGTCGCCAGCCAGCGCACGTCGTCCACGCCGTAGCGGCCAAACTTGCCCTGCGACAGGTTCAGCAGCGAGCCGCCGGAGAAGGCCACCACCGTTCCCGCTTCTGCGGGTCGTTGTGCGACGATGGCGTTATAGGCCACCGCGCCCACGCCGCCGGGCATGTAGGTGACGCGCATCGGTTTCTCGATGGCCTTCGTCTCCAGCAGGCTAACCTGAATCAGTTTGCAGGTGAGATCGAAGCCGCCGCCCGGCTTGGCCGGGGCGATACATTCGGTACGGGACGGAGCGTCCTGGGCCTGAACGACAGAGGTACTCAACAGCAATACGCTTGCAGCAAGGGTAGAAAGTAATTGTTTTTTCATCGTTTATCCTCACGCCGGGGTACGGGTATGGGTCTTTTTTCTGATTATGTGAACCACCTTGTAGCGGTTCCGTTGCGTGATTGTTAAAACAATAACCTTTCATTTCCCTTTCAATGGGGAACCAACTTTACAGGATGTGACATGCGTCTCTTACTGGCAGAAGATAATCGTGAGCTGGCTCACTGGCTGGAGAAAGCGCTGGTGCAGGAAGGCTTTGCCGTGGACTGCGTCTCCGACGGGCGCGCCGCCGACCATCTGCTGCAGGGTGAAAATTACGCGGTTGCTATTCTGGACATCGGCATGCCCGGTTTTGACGGTCTCGAAGTGGTCCATCGCCTCAGAAAACGGGGGCAGACGCTGCCGGTGCTGTTTCTTACCGCCCGAAGCAACGTGGCGGATCGGGTGAAGGGACTGAACGCCGGGGCAGACGACTATCTGCCAAAACCGTTTGAGTTGGAGGAGCTTGACGCACGTCTGCGCGCCCTGTTGCGCCGAAGCGAGGGGCGGACGCAGGAGCGCCAGCGCCTTGGGGAGCTGGAGTATGACGACGAGGGCTTTTTCCTGCTGCGCGATGAACCGCTTTCCCTGACGCCGCGCGAGCTCTCCCTGCTGAAAGTGCTGATGCACCGCCGGACCCGTCCGGTTTCACGTCAGCAGCTTTTCGACCAGGTGTTCAGCCTTAACGACGACGTCAGCCCTGAAAGCATCGATCTCTATATTCACCGCCTGCGTAAGAAACTGGCCGGCAGCGGCGTGCGGATCACCACCCTGCGGGGGCTTGGGTACGTGCTGGAGTGCGGCGATGAGGTGGGTTAAGCCGCAGTCGCTCTACCTGCAGCTGCTGCTTTTCCTTGGCCTGCCGCTGCTGCTGCTGTGGGGATTGTCGGCCTTTAACAGCTACGTCAGCGCGCTGCAGGCGGCCACGCAGGCTTACGACCGCACGCTGTTATCTTCTGCCCGCACCATCTCAGAGCGGCTGGAGGTGCACAACGGCAGGCTGGCGGTGGACGTGCCCTGGGTGGTGCTCGACAGCTTTGAGCTCAACATGAACGACCGGCTCTACTATAAGGTTGTCGACCCCGACGGCCGGGTGATCTCCGGCTATGACGATCTGCCGAAGATGCCGCCTGCGACGTCGCGCACCACCCTTTACCCGGCGCTGGCCTGGTTTTACCACACTGAATATCGTGGCCAGGCGATTCGGGTGGCGCGTCTGCTGCAGCCCGTAACTGAAGATAATATTTTTGGCATGGCGGAGATTTACGTCGCGGAGACGCTCCAGTCCCGCCGCTATCTCGCCAGCCAGCTGCTCTTTTCATCCTGGGTCTCGCAGGGGCTGCTGGTGTTGCTGACGCTGGTGCTGACCGCGTGGCTGCTGCGCCGCGTGCTGCGCCCAATGCGCCAGCTTTCGTCTCTGATGGTGCGTCGCGAGCCGGGCCTGCTCGCGCCCCTGCCTGAGCTGCTGCCCTGGTCGGAGACCCGGCTGCTGATTGTTGCCTTTAACCGCTATATCGACAGGTTGCGCGGCGTGCTTTCGCGGCAGGAACGCTTTAACGCGGATGCGTCGCACCAGCTCAAAACCCCGCTGGCGGTGCTTAAAACGCAGGTCTCCGTCGCCCTCACTCGCCAGGATCCCGCTCTGTGGCAGGAGAGCCTGCGGGCAATGAATGCCACCCTGGACGACACTATCGTGCTCACCGAGCGGCTGTTGCAGCTTTCAGCGGTGAAGGGCAAAGAGCAGGGGGATCGTCAGTTCACGCCCGTGGATCTGGTTCAGGTGGTGCAGAACTGCTGCTTCTCCCGGCTGGCGCAGGCGCGGAGCAAGGCGATCGATTTAGGGTATGACGGCGTACAGCAGCCGGTGATGATCGAAGGCGATGACGTTCTGCTGGGTGAGCTGTGCGCCAACCTGCTGGAGAACGCGATTAAATATACGCCTGCAGGCGGGACCGTGACCGTTTTCCTGCGCGTGGACGGCGGTGCCGTTGAGCTGAGCGTTGAGGATAGCGGACCCGGCATCGAAGAGGATCAGATCTACCAGGCGATGCTGCCGTTCCACCGGCTGGACAACGTCGGGGACGCCTCTGGTTCCGGGATTGGACTGGCGCTGGCGGGGGACATCGCCCGTCTTCACCGCAGCCATTTGCAGCTGACCCGCAGCGGAACGCTGGGCGGCCTGTGCGTCAAAATGCGCTTTCTGCTGCTTACGTAAAAAAGCCGCAGGTTTCAAATCGTTACAATCTTCCTGTCCGCCGCACGCAGAGTGCTTGATCCCCGGGAGACTCAGGTTAAAATCTCGCGGTTTTGGGACTTCTCTATAATAATTATGCGGGATCGCGACAATGAAAAAAGTGGCATTACTGGGCCTCGGCCTGATGGTTGTATCTGCGGCGGCTAACGCCATTAGTGTTAATGGTTCGGCGGGTCAGGACTATACCCACCTCGGTTTTGGCATGGGTACTGAAACCTCCGGTCTGGCGATGACCGGCGGCTGGACCCACAACGACGACGACGGCGATGCGGCCAGCCTCGGCCTCGGTCTGAACATTCCTCTTGGCCCATTCCTGGCCACCGTGGGGGGTAAAGGTATCTATACCAACCCGAACGACGGTGATGAAGGGTATGCGGCGGCTGTGGGCGGCGGCCTGCAGTGGAAAATTGGCGACAGCTTTGGCCTGTTTGGTGAGTACTACTACTCTCCTGACTCTCTCTCCAGCGGCATCGACAGCTATGAAGAAGCCAACGCCGGCGCGCGCTGGACCATCATGCGTCCGATTACCCTCGAAGCGGGCTATCGTTATCTGAACCTGGCCGGTAAAGACGGTAACCGCGATAACGCGCTGGCTGATGGCCCGTATGTGGGCGTGAGCGCAGGCTTCTAATCGTTCCGGCGCGGCGTTCCGTCGCGCCAGTTTCTCTCATCTCCCTCCCACGTTTGCGCTATAGTGTTTTGACCAAATAAGCGGGAGAACACAATGATTAACGTGGAGATGTTATCCACCGGCGACGAAGTGCTGCATGGACAGATTATCGATACCAATGCTGCCTGGCTTGCCGATCTTTTCTTTGAGCAAGGATTACCGTTAACGCGCCGCAATACCGTGGGCGACAATCTTGAGTCGCTGGTCGCTATTCTGCGCGAGCGCAGCGAACAGTGCGACGTGCTGATCGTGAACGGCGGGCTTGGCCCCACCGGTGACGATCTCAGCGCGCTGGCCGCCGCGACCGCAAAAGGCGAAGGGCTGGTGCTGCACGAGGCGTGGCTTTCGCAGATGGAGCGCTTCTTCTCCGAACGTGGCCGCGTCATGGCCCCCAGCAACCGCAAACAGGCTGAAATTCCCGCCAGCGCCGAGCTGGTTGATAACCCGGTCGGTACCGCATGCGGGTTCGCCATGCAGCTGAACCGCTGCCTGATGTTCTTCACGCCGGGCGTACCTTCCGAATTTAAGGTGATGGTCGAACAGCAGATCCTGCCGCGGCTTCGCGCTCGTTTTACCCTGCCAGAACCTCCGCTGTGCCTGCGCCTGACGACCTTTGGCCGCTCGGAAAGCGATCTGGCCCAGAGCCTCGATCGCCTCCCGCTGCCGCCGGGCGTGTCCATGGGCTATCGCTCCTCTATGCCGATCATTGAACTCAAATTAACAGGACCTGCTGCGCAGAAAGAGGCGATGCTGGCCCTGTGGCCCGAGGTGCAGCGCGTGGCGGGCGAAAGCCTGGTTTTTGAAGGGACGGAAGGGTTACCCGTTCAGATTGCAAAACATCTCCAGACTCGCCAGCTCAGCGTGACCCTAAGCGAGCAGTTCACCGGTGGCCTGCTGGCGCTGCAGCTGTCGCGCGTCAACGCGCCGCTGCTCGCCAGCGAAGTGGTGCCGTTCCAGCAGGAGACCCTGGCGCAAACCGCCCGCTGGGCTTCCGAGAGAAGGGTGAAGCATTTTGCCGGTCTGGCGCTGTTTGTCGGCGGGCTGGATGAGGAATACCTCAACTTCGCGCTGGCGACGCCGGAAGGCACCTGGGCGCTGCGGGTGAAAATGAGCATCACCCGCCACAGCCTGGTGGTGCGTCAGGAGGTGTGCGCCATGATGGCGCTGAACATGCTGCGCCGCTGGCTCAACGGCAAAGAGGTTGCCAGCGAGCACGGCTGGATTAACGTTGTCGAGTCTTTGTTCGTTGAGTAACGCCTGTGCCGGGGCCTTTCGCCCCGGCTACGTTCAGCCCAGCGCTTTCGCCAGCAGGCTAATCGGATGTTCGCAGCGCTTGCTGGTGGACATCTCAATTTGCCATTTACAGGTTTCGCAGTCCGTCACCACGATATCCGCGCCGCTCTCTTCAATCTGGCGGAACAGCGGGGCGCCAATCGCCTGCGAGGTTTCGTAGTTTTCACGCTTAAAGCCGTAGGTTCCCGCGATGCCGCAGCAGCGCGAATCCAGCACCGTCAGCTCCAGGCCCGGAATAAGCCGCAGCAGCTCAAGCGTATAGAGCGACCAGCCCATTTTCTCCATATGACACGGCGTGTGATAGACCACTTTCAGTGGCAATGTCCCCAGCGGCAACGTCTGCCCGCCGTCCAGCTTGCGCCACAGGAAGCGCGTCGCCAGCTCGATGTGCTCGCGCAGTCCGGCGTTATCCACGTCCAGCAGGTGCGGATACTCATCGCGCAGGGTGAAGGTACAGGTGGACGAGGTCGCCAACACCGGCATGCCTTTGTCGACGATGGCTTCACGCAGGGAGGTGACATTGCTTTTGGCCTGCTTGCGCGCTTTATCGGTGAACCCGTTGGCAATCAGCGGGACGCCGCAGCACTTCTCCTTGCTGAGGAGCTGTACGCCGGTTCCCATGGCGTTAAGCACCTTCAGCAGGTCTTTACCCAGCTGCGGGTGGTTGTAATTCACATAGCAGCCGTGGAAAAAAGCCACCTGGTCGGCGTACTGCGCCTGTTCCGCCGCAACGGATTTGTACCAGCGGCGGAAGGTGCCGTGAGAATATTTCGGCAGGCTTCGGTGATGGTCAATCCTGAGCGTGGCATCCAGCAACTGGCGCACCGGTTTGAGCGAGGTCGCGGCATTCACCAGCGGGGCAAAAGGCGTTGAGACGCTGCCCATCAGATCGGTATGGCTCAGAATGGCATCGCGAAGCGACGGCTTTTGCGTGCTGTAGCGCGCCCGGGCGCGCTGGATGATATCGCCGATTTTCACGTCCGACGGGCAGGCCACTTCGCAGCGTTTACAGTTGATGCAGTATTTCAGTGCCTCGTCGTACAGCTTGCCGTCCTTCAGGCGCAGGCGTTCACCGTCCGGCCCGGCCTGCTTTGGTCCAGGGTAGCGCGGATTCACGCCGCTGACCGGGCAGACGGTGGTACACACCGTGCATTTAATGCAGCTTTCAAAACGGGTGTCGTTCATTGTTCAGCCTCCACGCGCTGGCGAATCTGCCCGGCCACATACAGCGCCGTGACGGCGCAGACCCCGCCACCGCATCCCTGAGCGATGGGATCGTACCCGCCCAGCAGCGAGCCGATGGCAAAGAGATTGCTGACGGGCTTACCGGAAAGCTGCGGGTGCAGCCGGTTATCGACAATCACGCCAAACTGCTGCCAGGGCTGTGGCGTGAAGAAATCACTCTGATACCAGTCCGCGCGGGAGGCGCTCTGCCGGACATCCAGTCCCATAATGGCTTCCCGGATGCCCTCCCGGCTGCTCAGCAGCCCGTTGCTGAAGAAGCTGCCGCTCGCCAGCACCGTATAGCGGGCACGAAGGGGGATATCATCGTGGTTGCGCGTCCAGATTTCGCTCACCCCACCGTCGGTCAGGGTGATTTTTTTCACCTCGTCACCCGCCATCCACACGCCGCCCTGCGCCACAAACTGGCGCTGAAGCTGGGTGTGCAGGCGAATGCCGGGTACGGAAGGGGGCAGCGTGGGCAGCAGGCCGAGCGAGCAGGGCAGACGATCGGAAAGCCAGCGCCACAGGCGGTTGTCGTTTAAACCAAAGCAGGCGGGCATTAACAGGGCATCGCAGGTTTCGCCGAGCGGTCTGAGCGCGTCATACAGCAGCGGCCATTTGTCCTCGTTATCCAGAAAACGGGCGATATTCACCGCGCGAAACTCGCTCGGGTTGTCGCGCAGGACATCAAGCTCGGGCAGCTCTATTTCTGCCGTGTCGGCGTTAACGCCCTGGCGACAGAGCGATGCCGCCGCGAGATGGGGCTGAAAATCCAGAAAACCGCTAATACCCACCACCCGCACTCGTCCCGCGCTGACGGGGGCAACGGGAACCTCCTCCGGGCTGAGCCACGCGGAGCGCAGGGTGCCGAGCGGCGTAACGCGCAGATGGTTTTGCCTGGCGCTCCCCTTCAGACGCGCGCCGCTGTCCGCCAGCAGCGCTTCGGCTTCCAGCGCCAGGAGGTCAATATGCTGCGCGCCAATCAGGTGATAGGGGTGCTCCGGTGGCAGCTTATCGCGGTACGCTTCGTCCAGCAGATCCAGCGAGCCCGACGAGAAGTGCAGGGCGCTCTGGCCGCGGGTGATAATGGCGCAGCGCAGCCCCTGCTTCGTGAGTTTGATGCCACAAAGCAAGCCTGCCAGCCCGCCGCCGACAATCACGGTATCAAATTTCATCGTGTTGCTCCTTCTCCAGGCCGCAAAGCCCCTGATAGACCCAGCGGGTAAATTCGCTTTCGCGCAGGGCATCCCCCCAGGCGACGGGCTGAATGCCTTTCCAGCGCTCGTTCAAAAACGCGCTGAGCTGATCGAGCGACTGGGTGGCGGTGGTGGTATGAAAACGCTGCAGCAGCCCGGCCGCACGGCAGGCGCACAGCTCGCCCTGGCAGGTGCCCATTCCGACGCGGGTGCGGCGGCGGAGATCGAGCAGGCTGTTGACCGTCAGGTTCTCTACCGCGTACTGCACTTCGCCTGCGGTAACGGCTTCGCACTCGCACACCAGACTGCGGCTCAATCTTCCTTCACCGAGCCACTGTGGCGTTCTGTCGCCGTGGCGGTAGATGGCCGAACCGCGCAGCGGCGCCGGCAGGGAGATGATTTTTTGCAGCGTTTTTTCGGTAGACTGGCGCGATCCCGGTAGAGGCTGTTCTGCCGTGACGCACGGCTCGGTATTGCCGAGCTTGCGGCAGACGGCATTGGTTGCCCACTCCGCCATCAGGCGGTAGGTCATGAGCTTGCCGCCGGTGATGGTGATAAAACCGTCCATGCCGTCGCGCTCGGCGTGATCGAGCAGCACGATGCCCCGGCTGACGTTCCGTCCGCTTGGATCGTTGTCGCTGGCGACAAGGGGACGCACGCCCGCGTAGGCGCGGAGAATACGCGTCTGCGCCATCACCGGGGCCAGTTTTTCTCCTTCGCGCAGCAGGATGTCGACCTCTTCGGCGGTCACGCGGTTGTAGTCAATCTCGCTGTAGTCCACGTGGGTGGAGGTCGTGCCGATTAACGAAATGGTGTCGCCTGGCACGAGGATATCGGCGTCAGACGGCTTGCGACAGCGGTTGATCACGTGGTTATTGATGCGGTGGTCGAGGATCAGCAGCGAGCCTTTCGCCGGGAACATGCGCACCGACAGGTCGGCATACTCCGCAATGCGCTGGCCCCAAATCCCCGCCGCGTTGACCACCACGGCGGCATACAGCTCGCTGTGCTCGTTGTACTGCGTATCAAACACCCGCACGCCGCAGATACGATGCCCCTCGCGAATAAGCCCGGTCACTTTATGTCCGGTCAGAATGTGCGCGCCATGCTCGCGGGCATCCAGCATGTTGGCGGCGGTCAGGCGGAACGGATCGACGGTGCCGTCAGGCACTTTCACCGCGCCGATAAGCGCCGGGTTCACCGATGGCTCCAGCCGCCGCGCCAGCGCCGGGTCGACGGCCTCGGCCTGAATACCCGCTGCAGTGCAGGCGGTTATAAAGGTTGACTGAAAGGCGAGGTCATCTTCGGGAAGCGTAATAAAGAGGCCGTCGGTCGGCTCAATGCAGTGGCGGGCGATGCGCTTGAGGATCTGGTTTTCAGCGATACATTCGCGCGCGGATTCACCGTCGGTAACCGCATACCGCGCGCCGCTGTGGAGCAGGCCGTGGTTTCGTCCGGTTGCGCCCGTGGCAATATCGTGGCGCTCCAGTAGCGTGACGCTTAAGCCGCGAAGGGCGCAATCGCGTGCGATGCCGGCGCCGGTTGCGCCACCGCCAATGATAATCACATCGCTGTAGCGTGGATCGTGAATTGTCATTGCCTTTCCTCTATGTTCGTTTTTTAGCATTTAGCCACATAGATCGTGTGGTTTGTTTGATTTCGAACATAAACGCGCGAAATTCGAAACTGAAACGTGATTTCATGCGCTTTTTTGCGCATTCTGTCATATTTCTGTAACAATCTGTGCGTTGTTTCACAGTAACAAACCGCATGTTTTTTTAACATCCCCGCCTCTGTAACCGGGCACGAGATGCCTGGTCATTTTTTGAAAGGCCACGGAGGCTGTTATGCTCAGTATCTTCAAACCTGCGCCACACCGGGCGCGTCTGCCAGAGGCAGAAATTGATCCGCTATACCGTCGTCTGCGTTGGCAAATTTTCCTGGGGATCTTCTTCGGGTACGCGGCGTACTACCTTGTACGTAAAAACTTTGCGCTCGCCATGCCGTATCTGGTGGAGCAGGGCTTTTCACGCGGCGATCTGGGATTCGCGCTGTCGGGGATCTCTATCGCCTACGGTTTTTCTAAATTCATCATGGGTTCCGTGTCGGATCGCTCGAATCCGCGCGTGTTCCTGCCCGCCGGTCTGATCCTGGCGGCAGCGGTCATGCTGTTCATGGGCTTTGTGCCGTGGGCGACGTCCAGCATTGCCATTATGTTTGTCCTGCTGTTCATCTGCGGCTGGTTCCAGGGGATGGGGTGGCCGCCGTGCGGGCGTACCATGGTCCACTGGTGGTCGCAGAAAGAGCGTGGCGGTATTGTATCGGTGTGGAACTGCGCGCATAACGTCGGGGGCGGGCTTCCACCTCTGCTGTTCCTGCTGGGGATGGCCTGGTTCAACGACTGGCACGCCGCGCTTTATATGCCTGCCTTTGGCGCCATTCTGGTGGCGATTATTGCCTTCGCCCTGATGCGCGATACGCCGCAGTCCTGCGGGCTGCCGCCGATTGAAGAGTACAAAAACGACTATCCGGACGATTACAGCGAGAAGCACGAAGAAGAGCTGACCGCAAAACAGATCTTCATGAAGTACGTGCTGCCGAACAAGCTGCTGTGGTACATCGCGGTAGCGAACGTGTTTGTTTACCTGCTGCGCTACGGCATTCTGGACTGGTCTCCGACCTACCTGAAAGAAGTGAAGCACTTCGCGCTGGATAAATCCTCCTGGGCCTACTTCCTGTATGAATATGCCGGGATCCCGGGCACGCTGATTTGCGGCTGGATGTCGGACAAAGTGTTTAAAGGCAACCGCGGCGCGACGGGCGTGTTCTTTATGACCCTCGTGACCATCGCCACCGTGGTGTACTGGCTTAACCCACCGGGTAATCCGGGCGTGGATATGGCCTGTATGATCGTTATCGGCTTCCTTATTTACGGTCCGGTGATGCTGATCGGCCTGCACGCGCTGGAGCTGGCGCCGAAAAAAGCGGCGGGCACGGCGGCAGGTTTTACCGGTCTGTTTGGTTACCTGGGCGGCTCGGTCGCGGCGAGCGCCATTGTGGGCTATACCGTTGACTTCTTCGGCTGGAACGGCGGCTTTATGGTGATGATCGGCGGTAGCGTGCTGGCGGTTCTGCTGCTGGTTATTGTGATGATCGGCGAGAAACGTCACCACGCGGAAGTGCTGGCGCGTCGTCAATAAGGAGCATTGCGATGAAATTAACTCAACTAGCAACCGGTCTGCTGCTGGCAGGCCTGATGACAGGCTCCGCGCTGGCGGCGGATAAAATCGTTATTGCTCACCGCGGTGCCAGCGGCTATCTGCCGGAGCATACGCTGCCGGCGAAAGCGATGGCCTATGCGCAGGGCGCGGATTACCTGGAGCAGGATCTGGTGATGACCAAGGACGACCAACTGGTCGTCCTGCATGACCACTATCTTGACCGCGTGACGGACGTGGCGGGGCGTTTCCCGGACCGCGCCCGCAAGGATGGCCGTTTCTACGCCATCGATTTCACCCTGGCAGAGATCCGCTCCCTGAAGTTTACCGAAGGCTTCGAGATTGAAAACGGCAAGAAGGTGCAGGTCTACCCGGGACGTTTCCCGATGGGCAAATCCGACTTCCGAATCCATACCTTCCAGGAAGAGATTGAGTTTGTTCAGGGGCTGAACCACTCCACCGGTAAAAATATCGGCATCTACCCGGAAATCAAAGCGCCGTGGTTCCATCATCAGGAAGGAAAAGACATTGCCGCGAAGACGCTGGAGGTGCTGAAACAGTACGGCTACACCAGCAAGAAGGACAAAGTTTACCTGCAATGTTTTGACGCCGCCGAGCTGAAGCGCATCAAAACCGAGCTGGAGCCGAAGATGGGGATGGATCTCAATCTGGTACAGCTGATTGCCTATACCGACTGGAACGAAACCCAGGAGAAGCAGCCGGACGGGAAGTGGGTGAACTACAGCTACGACTGGATGTTCAAGCCGGGCGCAATGAAGCAGATTGCCCAGTACGCCGACGGCATCGGGCCGGATTACCACATGCTGGTGGCGGAAGGCTCAACGCCGGGCCACGTGAAGCTGACGGCGATGGTGAAAGAGGCGCACGCCAGCAAGATGCAGGTGCATCCGTACACGGTGCGTGCAGACCAGCTGCCGCCGTACGCCACGGATGTGAATCAGCTCTATGAGGTGTTGTATAAGCAGGCGGACGTGGACGGACTGTTTACGGATTTCCCGGATAAAGCGATGACGTTCTTAAAATAGAAAAAGGGCCGTAAGGCCCTTTTTTACATCTCGATCTCAATATCGCCTTTTGCCCGGCAGCAGCAGGGCAAAATTTCTCCTTCACTGATAAAGGCCAGCGGCTCGGTCAGCCAGTCCACCTGGCCTGCGACCAGACGGCAGCGGCAGGAACCGCAATAGCCTTCACGACACTGGTACTCTACCTCCACCTGATGCGCTTCAAGCGCCACCAGCAGGGAAGGATGCTCTTCCTGGCACAGCACTTCGGTGCCAGAAAGGCTCAGCGTTACGCGGCTCATCAGAGCTGGAAATCACTCAGGTCGTCGGTGTTGACTTCAGAATCAATCTGACCGACCAGATAAGAGCTCACTTCCACTTCCTGCGGCGCGACCTGCACGTTATCGGACACCAGCCAGGTGTTGATCCACGGGATAGGGTTAGAGCGTGTCTGGAACGGCAGATCCAGCCCAACCGCCTGCATGCGGATGTTGGTGATGTACTCAACGTACTGGCACAGGATGTCTTTGTTCAGGCCAATCATGGAGCCGTCGCGGAACAGGTAGTCTGCCCACTCTTTCTCCTGCTGGGCCGCCAGCACGAACAGGTCATAGCACTCCTGCTTGCACTCTTCGGCGATTTCCGCCATCTCCGGGTCGTCCGTACCGCTGCGCAGCAGGTTCAGCATGTGCTGGGTGCCGGTCAGGTGCAGGGCTTCATCACGGGCAATGAGACGGATGATTTTGGCGTTGCCTTCCATCAGCTTGCGCTCGGCAAAGGCGAAGGAGCAGGCGAAGCTCACGTAGAAGCGGATCGCTTCCAGCGCGTTGACGCTCATCAGGCACAGGTACAGCTGCTTTTTCAGCGCGCGCAGGTTCACGGTAATGGTTTTACCGTTCACGCTGTGGGTGCCTTCACCCAGCAGATGCCAGTAGCTGGTCATCTCGATCAGTTCGTCGTAGTAGTGGGCAATGCCTTCCGCGCGCTTCTGGATCTGCTCGTTGGTGACGATATCGTCAAACACCACCGCCGGATCGTTCACGATGTTGCGGATGATGTGGGTGTAAGAGCGGGAGTGGATCGTCTCGGAAAACGCCCAGGTTTCCACCCAGGTTTCCAGCTCGGGAATGGAGATCAGCGGCAGCAGCGCCACGTTCGGGCTACGACCCTGAATGGAGTCCAGCAGCGTCTGGTACTTCAGGTTGCTGATGAAGATATGCTTTTCGTGATCCGGCAGCGACTGGTAATCAATACGGTCGCGGGAAACGTCCACTTCTTCCGGACGCCAGAAGAAGGAGAGTTGCTTTTCAATCAGCTTTTCGAAGATGTCATATTTTTGCTGATCGTAGCGTGCCACGTTGACCGGCTGGCCGAAGAACATCGGCTCTTTGAGCTGGTCGTTTTTCGTCTGTGAAAAGGTGGTATATGCCATGAGTGTGTCCTGTCTTACGAAATAAAGGCGGGGATATCCCCGCCCTTCATTAGATCTTACATGCGCCGCTTTCGCAGCCATCGTCCTGAATTGACGGTACCAGGTCATCCTGGGCGTCTTCTGCACCGTCACGGGTGTTGTGATAGTACAGGGTTTTCACGCCGAATTTATAGGCGGTCAACAGGTCTTTCAACAGCTGCTGCATCGGCACCTTACCGGACGGGAAGCGCGTCGGGTCGTAGTTGGTGTTGGCAGAGATCGACTGGTCGATAAACTTCTGCATGATACCCACCAGCTGCAGGTAGCCGTCGTTGTTTGGCATCTCCCACAGCAGCTCGTAGTTGTTGCCCAGCGTTTCGTAATCCGGCACCACCTGACGCAGCACGCCGTCTTTCGACGCTTTAATGCTGACGTGGCCGCGCGGCGGCTCAATACCGTTGGTGGCGTTGGAGATCTGCGAAGAGGTCTCGGACGGCATCAGGGCAGAGAGCGTGGAGTTACGCAGGCCGTGCGTTTTGATGGATTCGCGCAGGCCTTCCCAGTCGAGGTGCAGCGGCTCGCTGACAATCGCATCCAGGTCTTTCTTGTAGGTGTCGATCGGCAGAATACCTTTTGCGTAGGTGGTTTCGTTGAACCACGGGCACGCGCCTTGCTCTTTCGCCAGCTCGTTAGAGGCTTTCATCAGGTAGTACTGAATCGCTTCGAACGTCTGGTGCGTCAGGTTGTTGGCGCTGCCGTCGGAGTAACGCTTGCCGTTTTTCGCCAGCCAGTAGGCGAAGTTGATCACGCCGATACCCAGGGTACGACGACCCATCGCACCGCGTTTAGCGGCCGGGATTGGGTAATCCTGGTAGTCCAACAGGGCATCCAGCGCGCGAACCGCCAGCACGGCCAGCTCTTCCAGCTCGTCCAGGCTCTTAATCGCACCCAGGTTGAACGCGGACAGCGTACACAGGGCGATTTCGCCATTTTCGTCGTTCACGTCTTCCAGCGGTTTGGTCGGCAGGGCGATCTCCAGGCACAGGTTAGACTGGCGCACTGGCGCTACCACCGGATCAAACGGGCTGTGGGTGTTGCAGTGGTCAACGTTCTGGATGTAGATACGGCCGGTAGAGGCACGTTCCTGCATCATCAGGGAGAACAGGTCTACCGCCTTCAGGCGCTGTTTGCGGATGCTGTCGTCTTTTTCATATTTGGTGTACAGACGCTCGAACTCGTCCTGATCGGCGAAGAACGCATCGTACAGGCCCGGGACGTCGGACGGGCTGAACAGGGTGATGTCTTCGCCTTTCAGCAGGCGGGTGTACATCAGCTTGTTGATCTGCACGCCATAGTCCATGTGGCGCACGCGGTTGCCTTCCACGCCGCGGTTGTTTTTCAGTACCAGCAGGCTTTCCACTTCCAGGTGCCACATTGGGTAGAACAGGGTTGCTGCTCCGCCGCGCACGCCGCCCTGAGAGCAGGATTTTACTGCCGTCTGGAAGTGCTTGTAGAACGGGATACAGCCGGTGTGGAACGCTTCACCGCCGCGAATCGGGCTGCCCAGCGCGCGGATGCGACCGGCGTTGATGCCGATACCGGCACGCTGGGAGACGTATTTCACGATGGCGCTGGAGGTGGCGTTGATGGAATCCAGGCTGTCACCACACTCGATCAGCACGCAGGAGCTGAACTGGCGGGTAGGGGTGCGCACGCCAGACATGATTGGCGTTGGCAGAGAAATCTTGAACGTGGATACCGCATCGTAGAAACGCTTCACGTAGTCCAGACGGGTCTCACGCGGGTAGTTTGAGAACAGGCAGGCGGCTACCAGAATATAGAGGAACTGGGCGCTTTCGTAGATCTCGCCGGTCACACGGTTCTGAACCAGGTATTTGCCTTCGAGCTGCTTCACCGCCGCGTAGGAGAAGTTCATGTCGCGCCAGTGATCGATAAACCCGTTCATCTGCTCGAACTCTTCTTCCGTATAGTCTTCCAGCAGATGCGTGTCGTATTTGCCCAGCTCGACCATTTTCACCACGTGATCGTAAAGCTTCGGCGGCTCGAACTGGCCGTAAGCTTTTTTACGCAGGTGGAAAATCGCCAGACGTGCAGCGAGGTACTGATAATCCGGCGCTTCGCGGGAGATGAGGTCTGCCGCTGCTTTAATGATCGTTTCGTGGATATCAGACGTTTTAATGCCGTCGTAGAACTGAATGTGGGAACGCAGTTCAACCTGGGATATAGATACGTTGTTCAGTCCTTCTGCTGCCCAGTCGAGAACTCGATGGATTTTGTCCAGATTGATACGCTCGGTAGTACCGTCGCGCTTTGTCACCAGCAGACTCTGATTCATGTGGGTTTTACCTGTCCGTGAAATAAAAAATATCCCCCGCTTATCCACAGATCCGTCTTGTGACTAACTCTGTGGATAAATACTACATATAGGGGGTTTGCGATAAGAAAAACGCTATATGGTGAGTATTCTAGTATCGAATCTTTTCAGCACAAGGGTTGATTTTGACGTTAAATTGAGGTTGTGAAAGGGTAAAAAAGCGTAAGTCCTCGTACCGTAAGGCCTGGAAGACATGTCAATAATTAAGAAAAAAAATTCAAAATTTGATCGAGTGCTGATTTCTTCAACGGGAGGTCAGAATTGCGCAACATGATGTCGCGCAATCTTTATAAGAATAACGAATGACGTTAGTCGTTTTTGGCGGTTGTGTGCAACATATAGTTAACATCCACGCCCGGTGCGAGCTTGAATTTATCGGTCAGCGGATTGTAGTGCAGGCCGGTGATGTGCTGCTCTTTGAGCCACGTCTGGTCAACCCAGCTTAACAACTCGGCCGGCTTGATGAATTTCTTCACGTCGTGCGTGCCTTTCGGCACCATGCGCAGCACATACTCCGCGCCGACAACGGCCATCAGCCAGGCTTTGCCGTTGCGGTTGATGGTCGAGAAAAAGACCTGGCCGCCCGGTTTCACCAGTTTTGCACAGGCGTTTACCACGGACTGCGGATCCGGAACGTGCTCCAGCATCTCCATGCAGGTCACCACATCGTACTGGTGGGCATGTTTTGCCGCGTGCGCTTCCACAGTTTCCTGCACATATTCCACCTGTATACCGGACTCCAGCGCATGAAGACGGGCAACCTGCAGCGGCTCAAAGCCCATGTCCAGGCCGGTGACGGTGGCCCCTTCGCGCGCCATGCTCTCCGCCAGGATGCCGCCGCCGCAGCCGACGTCGAGCACTTTCTTACCGAACAGACCGCCGGAACGCTCCGCGATATAGCCCAGACGCAGCGGGTTAATGCGATGCAGCGGTTTGAACTCACCTTCGAGATCCCACCAGCGGGACGCCACCGCTTCAAATTTGGCAATCTCTTCGTGGTCAACGTTTTGTGCCACCGGGGATTTTTCGGCATTCATGGGCGCTTTTACTCCTTATTTAGCAAGACAAGGGAGTATATCAGGCAATCCCTGTGAATAAAGCGTATAGGTTTACCTGTATCACCGCGGCTGTGTTATAATTTGCGACCTTTGAATCCGGGATACAGTAGAGGGATAGCGGTTAGATGAGCGACCTTGCGAGAGAAATTACACCGGTTAACATCGAGGAAGAGCTGAAGAGCTCCTATCTGGACTATGCGATGTCGGTCATTGTTGGCCGTGCGCTGCCGGACGTCCGCGATGGCCTGAAGCCGGTACACCGTCGCGTACTATACGCCATGAACGTATTGGGCAATGACTGGAATAAAGCCTACAAAAAATCTGCCCGTGTCGTTGGTGACGTAATCGGTAAATACCATCCTCATGGTGATTCCGCGGTGTACGACACTATCGTCCGTATGGCGCAGCCATTCTCGCTGCGTTACATGCTGGTAGATGGTCAGGGTAACTTTGGTTCTATCGACGGCGACTCCGCCGCGGCAATGCGTTATACGGAAATCCGTCTGGCGAAGATTGCCCATGAGCTGATGGCCGACCTGGAAAAAGAGACGGTTGATTTCGTTGATAACTACGACGGCACGGAAAAAATTCCTGACGTTATGCCAACGAAGATCCCTAACCTGCTGGTGAACGGCTCGTCCGGTATCGCCGTCGGTATGGCAACCAACATTCCGCCACACAACATCACGGAAGTGATCAACGGCTGCCTGGCCTATATCGACGATGAAGACATCAGCATTGAAGGGCTGATGGAACACATCCCGGGCCCGGACTTCCCGACGGCGGCGATCATTAACGGTCGTCGCGGCATTGAAGAAGCGTACCGCACCGGCCGCGGCAAGATTTACATCCGTGCCCGTGCTGAAGTGGAAGCGGACGCGAAAACCGGCCGTGAAACCATCATTGTTCACGAGATCCCGTATCAGGTGAACAAAGCGCGTCTGATTGAAAAAATCGCCGAGCTGGTAAAAGAGAAACGCGTTGAAGGCATCAGCGCGCTGCGTGACGAGTCTGACAAAGACGGTATGCGCATCGTGATTGAAATCAAGCGCGACGCGGTGGGTGAGGTTGTGCTGAATAACCTCTACTCCCAGACTCAGCTTCAGGTCTCCTTCGGTATCAACATGGTTGCGCTGCACCATGGTCAGCCGAAGATCATGAACCTGAAAGAGATCCTGAGCGCGTTCGTGCGTCACCGCCGTGAAGTGGTGACCCGTCGTACCATCTTCGAGCTGCGCAAAGCGCGCGACCGTGCACACATCCTTGAAGCGCTGGCGGTTGCGCTGGCCAACATCGACCCGATCATCGAACTGATCCGTCGTGCGCCAACCCCGGCTGAAGCGAAAGCGTCGCTGGTTGCGCGTCCGTGGGATTTGGGTAACGTGGCGGCGATGCTGGAACGTGCGGGCGATGACGCCGCGCGTCCTGAGTGGCTGGAGCCTGAATTCGGCGTGCGTGACGGTCAGTACTACCTGACTGAACAGCAGGCCCAGGCGATTCTGGATCTGCGCCTGCAGAAGCTGACCGGCCTTGAGCACGAAAAACTGCTCGACGAGTACAAAGAGCTGCTGGAGCAAATTGCTGAGCTGCTGCACATCCTGGGTAGCGCCGAGCGCCTGATGGAAGTGATCCGCGAAGAGCTGGAGCTGGTCCGCGATCAGTTCGGCGACGAGCGCCGCACCGAAATCACCGCGAACAGCTCTGATATCAACATTGAAGATCTGATCAACCGCGAAGACGTGGTGGTCACCCTGTCTCACCAGGGCTATGTGAAGTATCAGCCGCTGACCGACTACGAAGCACAGCGTCGTGGCGGTAAGGGCAAATCTGCTGCACGCATTAAAGAAGAAGACTTTATTGACCGCCTGCTGGTGGCCAACACCCACGACACGATCCTCTGCTTCTCCAGCCGCGGCCGTCTGTACTGGATGAAGGTCTATCAGCTGCCGGAAGCGAGCCGTGGCGCGCGTGGTCGTCCAATCGTCAACCTGCTGCCGCTGGAAGCGAACGAACGTATCACCGCTATTCTGCCGGTACGCGAGTACGAAGAGGGCGTGAACGTCTTTATGGCGACCGCCAGCGGTACCGTGAAGAAAACCGCGCTGACCGAATTCAGCCGTCCACGTTCTGCCGGTATTATTGCGGTGAACCTGAACGAAGGCGACGAGCTGATCGGTGTGGATCTGACCTCCGGTTCTGATGAAGTGATGTTGTTCTCTGCGGCCGGTAAAGTGGTGCGCTTCAAAGAGAATGCCGTGCGCGCAATGGGTCGTACGGCGACTGGCGTGCGCGGTATTAAACTGGCGGGTGAAGATTCCGTTGTTTCCCTGATCGTTCCACGTGGCGAAGGCGCAATCCTGACCGTCACCCAGAACGGCTACGGTAAGCGTACGGCGGAAAGCGAATATCCGACCAAGTCACGCGGCACGCAGGGCGTTATTTCCATCAAGGTCACCGAACGCAACGGGTCCGTTGTAGGCGCGGTGCAGGTGGACGATGCCGACCAGATCATGATGATCACCGATGCCGGTACGCTGGTGCGTACCCGCGTGTCCGAGATCAGCGTGGTGGGCCGTAACACCCAGGGCGTTATCCTTATCCGTACGGCGGAAGATGAAAACGTGGTGGGTCTGCAGCGCGTTGCTGAGCCGGTGGACGACGAAGAGCTCGACTCTATTGACGGCAGCGTCGCGGAAGGTGATGACGAAATCGCACCGGAAGCGGAGACCGACGATGACGCAGCGGATGACGCTGACGAGTAACGTCTCATGACGCATAAAGGGCCGGATTCCGGCCCTTTTCTTTTGCAGTTGCAGATACGTGAACGTTGCGACAAGCCGCGTTTACCGCTACCTTAACCACATTCTTTTGACCCCGACGGCGGAGCCTCGCCCCTTTGAAATACCTCGTCTCCTTTCGTACCACGCTGAAAGTTTCTCGCTATCTGTTCCGGGCGCTGGCGCTCCTGCTTTGGCTGCTGGTGGTCTTGCTGTCGGTGTTTTACATCGTCAATGCGCTGCACCAGAAAGAAGCGGAGATTCGCCAGGAGTTTAATTTAAGCTCCGATCAGGCCCAGCGCTACATTCAGCGAACATCGGACGTGATGAAGGAGCTGAAGTATATTGCCGAAAATCGGCTGACGGCGGAAAACGGTATCCTTGCCCTTCGCGGGCGCAATGACAAAACCGAAGTGCCGGACTTCCAGCCGCTGTTCCCGGACTCCGATTGCTCCACCATGAGCAATACCTGGCGCGGGTCGCTGGAATCCCTCGCCTGGTTTATGCGCTACTGGCGCGATAACTTTTCCGCCGCCTACGATCTCAACCGCGTATTCCTGATTGGCAGCGAAAATCTCTGCATGGCTGACTTTGGCCTGCGCGATGTGCCCGTCGAGCGCGATGATGCGCTGAAAAGCCTGCACGAGCGTATTGTCAAATATCGCAATGCCCCGCAGGACGAGCGCGGGAATAACATCTTCTGGATTAGCCAGGGGCCGCGTATGGGCGTGGGCTATTTCTACGCGCTGACGCCGGTTTATCTGGGCAATCGCCTGCAGGCGCTGCTGGGGATTGAGCAGACCATTCGCATGGAAAACTTCTTCACGCCGGGCAGCCTGCCGATGGGCGTGACTATTCTGGATGAAAATGGGCATCAGCTGATCTCACTCGCCGGGCCGGATAAGAGTTTGAACGTCGATCCGCACTGGATGCAGGAACGCTCATGGTTTGGCTACACCTCCGGCTTCCGCGAGCTGGTGCTGAAAAAAAGCCTGCCGCCATCGTCGCTGAGCATTGTCTACTCGCTGCCGGTGGATATGGTGCTCGAGCGGATACGTATTCTTATTATGAATGCGATTCTGCTGAACCTGCTGGTGGGGGGCGCGCTGTTCACGCTGGCGCGCATGTATGAGCGTAGAATCTTTATTCCCGCCGAAAGTGACGCACAGCGTCTGGAGGAGCACGAGCAGTTCAACCGCAAAATTGTCGCTTCCGCGCCGGTGGGGATCTGCATTCTGCGTACCCAGGACGGGACCAACATCCTGAGTAACGAGCTGGCGCACAACTACCTGAATATGCTGACGCACGAGGACCGGCAAAGGCTGACGCAGATCATCTGCGGGCAGCAGGTGAACTTTGTCGACGTGCTCACCAGCACCCACACCAACCTGCAGATAAGCTTTGTCCATTCCCGCTATCGCAATGAAAACGTAGCGATTTGCGTGCTGGTGGATGTCTCCGCGCGCGTGAAGATGGAAGAGTCGCTGCAGGAGATGGCGCAGGCCGCGGAGCAGGCCAGCCAGTCGAAATCCATGTTCCTGGCTACCGTAAGCCACGAGCTGCGTACGCCGCTGTACGGGATTATCGGTAACCTCGATCTGCTGCAGACGAAAGAGTTGCCGAAAGGCGTCGATCGGCTGGTAACGGCGATGAACAACTCCTCCAGCCTGCTGCTGAAGATCATCAGCGATATTCTCGACTTCTCTAAAATTGAGTCTGAGCAGCTGAAAATCGAGCCGCGCGAGTTTTCGCCGCGTGAGGTTATGAACCACATCAGCGCCAACTATCTGCCACTGGTGGTGCGTAAACAGCTGGGGCTCTACTGCTTTATCGAACCGGATGTGCCGCTGACGCTGCACGGCGATCCGATGCGTCTGCAGCAGGTCATCTCTAACCTGCTCAGCAACGCCATCAAATTCACCGATATCGGCTGCATAGTGCTACACGTTTGCAGGGCAGGGGATTACCTGAGCATCCGCGTGCGCGACACGGGGGTGGGTATTCCGGCCAAGGAGGTGGTACGTCTGTTCGACCCGTTCTTCCAGGTCGGCACCGGCGTGCAGCGTAACTTCCAGGGCACCGGTCTGGGGCTGGCGATTTGCGAGAAGCTCGTCAGCATGATGGACGGTGACATTTCTGTGGATACTGAGCCCGGCATGGGCAGTCAGTTCACCATCCGCATTCCGCTCTATTCGGCGCAGTATCCGGCAAAAGCCGCAGTTGACGGGCTGAGCGACAAGCGCTGCTGGCTGGCAGTCAATAATGCCTCGCTGAATGACTATCTGACGGCGCTGCTCACCCATAGCGGCGTGAGGGTCTGCCGCTATGAAGGCCAGATGCCGGACGTGGATGATGTGCTCATCACCGACGAGGTGCCTGAACAGCCGTGGCAGGGGAGAGGAACGGTGCTCTTCTGCCGCCGCCACATTGGCATACCGGTTGAACGGGCGCCGGGGGAATGGGTTCACAGCGTCGCAACGCCGCATGAGCTGTTGAGCCTGCTGGCCCGTATCTACAAAGTCGAGCTGGAAGAGAACGACGGTGCAGGCGCGCTGCCGTCACCGGAAGGTCTGGCGTCAGTGAATGACGATATGATGATTCTGGTGGTGGATGACCATCCGATTAACCGTCGCCTGCTGGCTGACCAGCTTGGATCGCTGGGCTACCAGTGCAAAACCGCCAATGACGGCGTGGATGCGCTGAATGTGCTGAGTAAAAATCATATTGATATCGTGCTGAGCGACGTCAACATGCCTAACATGGACGGCTACCGGCTGACGCAGCGCATCCGACAGCTTGGCCTGACGCTGCCGGTGGTGGGCGTAACGGCGAACGCGCTGGCGGAAGAGAAGCAGCGCTGTCTGGAGTCCGGCATGGACAGCTGCCTGTCGAAACCGGTCACGCTGGACGTGCTTAAGCAGACGTTGTCGATTTACGCGGATCGCGTGAGAAAAACCAGAATATAAAAAAGGCCCGCAAGGGCCTTTTACGTTTTTCACCCTCTCCCTGTGGGAGAGGGCTGGGGTGAGGGCATCAGGCCGCACACCCGTCAGGGATCAATCCTTATCCGATGCGCTCAGCGTAACGGAGGAGAGATAGTTCAGCAGGGCAATATCGTTGTCCACGCCCAGCTTCATCATTGCGGATTTCTTCTGGCTACTGATGGTTTTAATGCTGCGGTTCAGCTTCTTGGCAATCTCGGTCACCAGGAAACCTTCAGCGAACAGGCGCAGAACCTCACTCTCTTTCGGCGACAGGCGTTTGTCACCGTAGCCACCCGCGCTGATTTTTTCCAGCAGACGAGAGACGCTCTCAGGCGTGAACTTCTTGCCTTTCTGCAGCGCAGCGAGCGCTTTTGGCAGATCGGTCGGAGCGCCTTGTTTCAGCACAATTCCTTCGATGTCCAGATCCAGCACGGCGCTCAGGATCGCCGGGTTGTTGTTCATGGTCAGAACAATGATCGAGATGTCCGGGAAGTGACGTTTAATATATTTGATGAGCGTGATCCCATCTCCGTATTTGTCCCCAGGCATGGAGAGATCGGTAATGAGCACGTGTGCATCAAGCTTTGGGAGGTTATTGATCAGTGCTGTAGAGTCTTCAAATTCACCGACTACATTCACCCACTCGATCTGTTCAAGTGATTTGCGAATACCGAACAGTACAATCGGATGGTCATCGGCAATAATTACGTTCATATTGTTCATGTATAAGGCTACCTTGCTACAGCAAGCTTTTGACGTAGGCGTCAATGTCGCTGATGTATTTTTCAATGCCAGAGGCATCTTTCTCACGAATTAGATGTTCCAGCGTTTCACATAACTGCTTGCCGGGAACCAGATTAAGCATGGCAAACACCCCTTTAAGCCGGTGTGCTGTCTGTGCCAGCGCTGCAAAATCATTCGCAGCGGACTCAGTATACAACCGCTTCACATCATCTGGTACTGTATCAACAAAGAGGGAATAGTATCCGCTGGCGTGAAGCTCGGCATTTTCATTGCCGCCTAACGGGGATTCCGTTATCTCTTCCTGCGCCAGCTGCTCTTCTATTAGTTGTAGTACAGCTTCCTGCATCGCATTGCTTATATTAAAGTTGACGCGCAGCTGGCCAGGGCCGATTTTCCGCACGCCTGACTCATCATCGCTTAAAAGCAAGCCCGAGGCAGTAAGATTAGACGGATTATCAGTTAAAAACAGATCAAATTCTTGACTTGCCAGCCTTTCATCCGGCGTGATGCAGGCCGCGCCCCAGTTTTCGAGCTGACGAACCACAATATTGCGGATCTCGTTTGAGGTCACATCCACCATCACCACGACATCATCCAGCAGGCGTTCTTCATCTTCTTCCTGCGGATTGGCGGCCATTTTCACGTGCAGAGAGTAACGCGTACCCAGTGATTCACGGGCCTTGATATTCAGATGGCCGCCGAGCTTACGCGCCAGCTGATCGCACAGCCAGAAGGTCAGGGCGTTAGCCTTGCCGTAATGATCGCTTTGCGTGTCATTCAGGAACGGGAAGTGCAGATTATCAATTTCACTCGCCGTGACGCCTTCCCCGGTGTCCAGGATACGGAATGTCAGGCGATCTTCCGCCGACTCGTCGGTGCTCACTTCAAGGGTTATCTTGCCAATCTGCGTGGTGGTCACGGCGTACTGAATAATCATCAGCAGAATACGACGCAGCGCCTCGCGGTCGCCGTGACGTTCGTCATTGGCGGGTAAATGGTTGTTGATCAGTAGCTGCAGCCCTTTGCGCTTAATGACGGGCAGGACTTCCGGAACCACTTCATCGATCAGATCCTGAATGGAGAAGAGAGAAGGGGTGCCTTTCCAGAAATCATTCTCCAGCATGTTCGCCAGCTGGATCTCATCCACCATGCGGACCAGCGAGTCGGCCTGGCAGGCGAGCTGGTGGCTTTCAGACGTGTTTAACGCCGCCGCCTGGGTCGCCAGCGTTTTTAACGGCTGCTTGAAGGCATCGCCAATGTTCTGCATAAATGCTGCGCGCCCCTGCTGGTTCTTCTCATACAGCCTTTGCGCCTGCTTGAGCTTTTTATTCACCAGCACTTCGCGATCCTGGTCGCGGATGATGAAGATTTGCGTGCGCGGGGCTACCTGGCTGCGGAACTGACGGATCTCGTACAGTTCATTGTTAATGGTGGCCTGAATGACTCCCTGGTGCTGATCCGCCATGGTGGTGATGTTTTGCAGGTTAAGGTGCGGCAGCAGATGGTCGGCAATTTTATTGCTCATTACCGTGCGATTCGCTTCCTGATCGTGAACTAACACCCCAAGCGGCAGCACGGAAACAATCTCTTCATTGAGCGCGCGCAACACGCGTAGCTCATTGGTATTGCCCGCGGAGACCGCAGACGCGTCGCTCTGGCGCCCAGGCTGGAAGCGGAAGGTACTGTAGCCGAACAGCGCCAGCGCCAGCAGGCCGATATTCAGCAGCAGAGGTAGCAGAATATTTTGCAGGGTGTCGAGCAGCAGCGTGCCAAACGGTACCTGCCACACCAGACGCATGCCTGTTGAGTTCAGCGACGAGGCAATTTCAATTTTCGAGCCGTTAAAGGAGATTGTGACGCTCTCTGCGGCCTCTTTGTCAGACGCCGCACGCATGTTCTGGGTGCTGCTGTCGGGCTCCAGACGGAAGCTGTCGAGCGGCATATCCGGCGGGATCAAATCATTAATGGGTAAATCAAAGGCCACGACTGTCGCCAGATGTCCCGGCTGGTTAAAGGTGGTACGCAGGGTAAAATAGTGACCATTCTGCCATGCCAGCCGGCGCAGCGATGAGAAGCTCTCACGTTCATCAAGGGCGTTGGCCTGCTGCAGCATTTCTGCCCGGCGGGAGTCGACAATGCTGCCGACCGTCGTCTCTTTAAATCCGGAAGAGAGATCTTTCAACGGCAGCGTCGAGATCAGGATCATGCTGTTGTCCTGACCGTTCAGATAGTACATCGACCACGGTACTGTTTCTGCGCCCCAGAGGGTATCCAGGTAGGTCGAAATACGCTGCGTCATCTCAAGGGTCGCGCTGTCGTGAGAGCCAAAGATAAGCGCTTCAGTCTTACGCTGCGGTTTTTCGAGGTAGTAGACGTCCTGCTTCAGCCGCGTTTCCTGAAGTCCATCCCCGGACGAACTGGCAGGCGCCGCGGCAATGTTGTCGTAAATCTGCCAGGTGGCGTAGCGCCAGGTATCAATGCGCTTGTGAACGGCATGAGTAATATCAACCACCTGATAGCTCTTATCCTTCAGCCAGGCGTTAACCGCGCTCTGCACCATCACGCCCATTGTGACTAACAGCACAACGATCAAAAGAAGAAAGAAACGGGTGATGCTCCCGGGAAGGAGGGAGAATTTGCTCGGGGCGGTAGTTTCAGTCTGACTCATTGATATCTTTAACCCGTGATGGTCGTGCTCTGTGGCGATAGGGCAGTATAAAGGGTAATAACTGAATTTCCAGCGCCACTGTCCTGGAACAGGCGACTTTTTCGATGGCCCGTACGGGAGATGAAGTGTGTGTTAAATGTGTACAAGCCGATGATGCGTGTACAAATACAAAATGCTTTCGCGCATTAAATAGCACGAATTAACAAGAAATTAAGTTTTGTTCAAATTTTCGCATTCTGCGCGGAGGTGGGCGAGAATTTAGTTAATAGTCGTTACAATTTCGCTGCGGTAGCACAAAAAAAGAAAAGTTACGTAAAGAAGGGTAAAAAAAAACCGAATGCGAAGCATCCGGTTGAATTAGGGATAAACAGACATTCAAAGCTGAATGACGGTAATAAATAAAGTTAATGATGATAGCGAGAGTTATTTTAGAGATTGGAGTCGATCTTGTTTTGTCATTCAGTGCGGTAACGTTTTTTATTTTAACTCATTGATTTGGTTGGGTTGATTTTTCTTTTTGATTATAAGTGCTAAATTTCTAAGCTTTTTGTGCTTTGTAAAAGTTCCTTTTCATTTACATCTTGAAACATGTTGATAGATAAATGAAACATCTTCAAAGTTTTCGTATCATATTCGCATTGGATTATTCTGTAATTTTGCGGAGAATGAAATTGCCGACTGGTTAATGAGGGTTAACCAGTAAGCAGTGGCAATTATAAGGCATATAACAGAGGGTTAATAAAATGAAAGTTAAAGTACTGTCCCTCCTGGTACCAGCACTGCTGGTAGCAGGCGCAGCAAATGCGGCCGAAATTTATAACAAAGATGGCAACAAATTAGATCTGTACGGCAAAGTTGATGGTCTGCACTATTTCTCTGACGACAAGAGTGCTGACGGCGACCAGACCTACATGCGTCTTGGCTTCAAAGGCGAAACTCAGGTTAACGATCAGCTGACCGGTTACGGCCAGTGGGAATACCAGATCCAGGGTAACACGACGGAAAGTGACAACCAGTCCTGGACGCGTGTGGCGTTTGCCGGTCTGAAATTCGCTGAAGCGGGTTCTTTCGATTACGGTCGTAACTACGGCGTGATCTACGACGTAACTTCCTGGACTGACGTTCTGCCAGAATTTGGCGGCGATACCTACGGCTCAGACAACTTCCTGCAGTCTCGTGCAAACGGCGTGGCGACCTATCGTAACCAGGACTTCTTCGGTCTGGTTGACGGCCTGAACTTTGCGCTGCAGTACCAGGGTAAAAACGGCAGCGTAAGCGGTGAAAACGTCGGTGGACGCAGCCTGCTGAAACAGAACGGCGACGGCTACGGTGCTTCCGTAACCTATAACCTGGGCGAAGGCTTCAGCGTGGGTGGTGCGATGTCCTCCTCCAAACGTACCGCTGACCAGAACGCACCGGGCGTTTACGGTAACGGCGATCACGCAGAAGTCTATTCTGGCGGCCTGAAATACGATGCCAACAACATCTACCTGGCAGCGCAGTACTCACAGACCTACAATGCAACCCGCTTCGGTACCTCTAACGGCGACAGCCCGACTACCGCTTACGGCTTTGCTAACAAAGCGCAGAACTTCGAAGTGGTTGCTCAGTACCAGTTCGACTTTGGTCTGCGTCCATCCGTGGCTTACCTGCAGTCCAAAGGTAAAGACATCGAAGGTTACGGCGATCAGGATCTGCTGAAATATGTTGATGTAGGTGCGACTTACTACTTCAACAAAAACATGTCCACCTACGTGGATTACAAAATCAACTTGGTTGATGAAAATGAGTTCACCCGTCAGGCCGGCATCGGTACTGATGATATCGTCGCGCTGGGTCTGGTTTACCAGTTCTAATCGCGTCATCGTGTAACTTAAGGGGCCTGATGGCCCCTTTTTTGTGCTTTTTTTGGGCCTCACAATGCAACCGTTTTGGTGTACTCTTGCCGCCCTGGCATGAGGATAATAATGAATGGACATGACTTTTTTACGCGCCAGCTTTCTGGCTATGCTTTTTTTCCTGACTGCGTGTGATGAACCCGCGCCCGTGGCGAAAACCGATGCACCCGCCGCGACGGTGCTTGAAGGCAAAACGATGGGCACCTTCTGGCGCGTCAGCGTGATGGGCCTGGACAAAACGCGCGCTGATGAACTTCGCGGCAAAATCCAGTCTCAGCTGGATGCCGACGATCAGCTGCTCTCAACCTATAAAAATGACTCGGCGCTGATGCGCTTCAATCTCTCCACCAGTACCTCCCTGTGGCCGGTGAGCGAAGCGATGGCCGATATCGTCACTGAATCGATGCGCGTAGGATACAAAACCAACGGCGCGATGGACGTCACCGTCGGTCCCCTGGTGAATCTCTGGGGATTTGGTCCCAACAAACAGCCGGTGACCACGCCGGACAATGCGGCTATTGATGATGCCCGCGCCCGGACAGGGCTACAGCATCTGACGGTCATCAACCAGTACGGTCAGCAGTATCTGCAAAAGGATATTCCCGATCTGTTTGTCGATCTGTCGACGGTAGGGGAAGGCTACGCGGCGGATCACCTTGCCGCGCTGATGATGCAGGAAGGGATTTCGCGCTACCTGGTCTCCGTGGGCGGCGCGTTAGTTAGCCGGGGCATGAACGCCAGCGGTAAACCGTGGCGCGTGGCGATTCAAAAACCGACCGATCGGCAAAACGCCGTACAGGCCATTGTGGATATCAACGGACACGGCATCAGTACTTCAGGGAGTTACCGTAACTATTACGAACTCGACGGGAAGCGTATTTCGCACGTGATTGACCCTCAGACCGGACGTCCCATCACGCATAACCTGGTCTCGGTGACCGTGATTGCACCGACTGCGCTGGAAGCCGATGCCTGGGATACCGGCCTGATGGTTCTCGGCCCGGAAAAAGCTAAAGAGGTGGTTCGTCAGGAAGGGCTTGCAGTTTACATGATCACTAAAGAAGGCGACGGATTCAAAACCTGGAGCTCGCCGCAGTTCAACAGCTTCCTGGTGAGCGACAAAAATTAAAAAGCAAGGTTGCGGGTTTTTTATCACTGGCACTCGGGCACGCTAAAGGTATGCTTGTAAGAGGAGCTGATGATGAAAAATCCAACCTACATGAACGATGAGGATCGCTGGCAGGCCGTTCTGGCTCGCGATCCGCGCGCTGACGATCGGTTTGTTTTTGCCGTGCAGACGACGGGGATTTTCTGCCGCCCGTCCTGCCGTGCCCGTCACGCGCTGCGTAAAAATGTCTGCTTTTATCCTGATGTCCAGCATGCCATTCAGGCAGGGTTTCGTCCGTGCAAGCGCTGTATGCCGGACAAACGCGATCCGCAGCAGCAGAAGCTGGCGAAAGTGGAGCATGCCTGTCGCCTTTTGGAGCAGGATCCCGCGCTGACGCTTGAAGGTCTGGCGCAGCAGGTCGCCATGAGTCCTTTCCATTTCCACCGGCTGTTTAAATCCATTACCGGGATGACGCCAAAAGCCTGGCAGCAGGCGGCGCGGGGGCAGCGTCTGCGCACGGCGCTTGCGCAGGGAAACAAAATTACCGATGCCGTGCTGGCGGCAGGTTTTCCCGACAGCAGCAGCTATTACCGCAAAGCCAACGACGCGCTGGGAATGACGGCGAAACAGTACCGCAAAGGTGAGGTACCGGTGCAGTACGCCATCGACGACTGTTCATTAGGACGCTGTCTGGTCGCTGAAAGCGAGCGGGGGATTTGCGCGATACTGCTGGGCGACAGCGATACCGAATTAGCCCAAGAGTTGGCGACGCTGTTTCCAAACGCTGAGCCTGCTCCACGTGAAGATGCCTTCGCTCAGCGTCTCCGTCAGGTCATTGCCAGTATTGATAACCGCGCGGTGCCGCTGACCCTGCCGCTGGATATACGCGGAACCGCGTTCCAGCAGCGGGTATGGCAGGCTCTGCGGAACATCCCCAGCGGGGAAACGGCCAGCTATCAGCAGGTGGCGCAGGCGATTGGCCAGCCCAATGCGGTGCGTGCCGTCGCCGGTGCCTGCGCGGCAAACAGGCTGGCGATTGTGATCCCCTGTCATCGCGTGGTTCGTAACGACGGCGCGCTGTCGGGCTATCGCTGGGGGGCGGCGCGAAAAGCGCTATTACTGAAACGTGAGGCAAAACGCCGGGAGGGATAATGCTCGATCTTTTTGCGGATGCTGAACCCTGGCAGGAGCCGCTTGCGCCGGGAGCGACGATCCTGCGCCGCTTCGCACTCTCCCGCGCGCAGGCATTGCTTGCCGGCATAGAAGAGGTGACGGCCGTTTCACCGTTTCGCCATATGGTAACGCCGGGCGGCTACACCATGTCGGTGGCCATGGCCAACTGCGGGGAACTGGGGTGGGCCACGAACGCGCGGGGCTATCTCTATGCCCCCAACGATCCCGCCACCGGCCAGCCGTGGCCGCCGATGCCTGCAGTTTTTCAGACTCTCTGCCACGAAGCTGCCGTTGCAGCGGATTATCCTGACTTTCGGCCGGATGCTTGCCTGATTAACCGCTACGCCATCGGCGCGAAGCTCTCCCTGCATCAGGACAAAGATGAACCCGATCTGCGTGCGCCTATCGTCTCGGTATCGCTGGGGCTGCCCGCCGTCTTCCAGTTTGGCGGTCTACGCCGCAACGATCCGCTCAAGCGCATCATGCTGGAACATGGTGACGTGGTGGTATGGGGCAGGGAGTCGAGGCTGTACTATCACGGCATTCAGCCCCTGAAGCCCGGGGTTCATCCCCTTACTGGCGAGTACCGCTATAATCTGACTTTCCGTCAGGCGGGCTTTAGCAAACAAAAATAAGAATTATTCTTGATGTCCGCGCAGGGCAGTTTACACTGCTGGCTGATTTTTATTGTCCGGATTGCCTGCATGCAACTACTTCTTCTTGTCTGGCGTCAGTACCGCTGGCCCTTCATTGCCGTAATGGCGTTAAGCCTTGCCAGCGCCGCGCTGGGTATTGGCCTGATCGCGTTTATAAACGTGCGGCTGATCGAAATGGTTGATACCTCACTCTCGGTACTGCCAGAGTTTCTCGGCCTGCTGCTGCTGTTGATGGCGGTTACGCTTGGTTCTCAGCTGGCGCTGACCGCGCTTGGGCACCATTTCGTTTTCCGCCTGCGCAGCGAGTTCATCAAGCGGATCCTCGACACGCAGGTTGAGCGCGTGGAGCAGCTCGGTAGCGCCTCCCTGCTGGCAGGGCTGACCAGCGACGTGCGCGCCATTACCATCGCGTTTGTCCGCCTGCCGGAGCTGGTGCAGGGGATCATCCTGACCTTTGGCTCTGCCGCCTATCTCGCCTGGCTCTCCACTAAAATGCTGGCGGTGACCGCCCTGTGGATTGCCATCACCATCTGGGGCGGCTTTATGCTGGTGTCGCGCGTCTATAAGCACATGGCGGTTCTGCGCGAAACGGAAGATAAGCTCTATAACGATTATCAGACGGTGCTGGAAGGGCGCAAAGAGCTGACTCTCAACCGCGAGCGCGCCGAGCATATTTTCAATCATCTTTATATTCCGGACGCGCGCGAATACCGGCACCACATCATTCGCGCCGATACCTTCCACCTGAGCGCCGTGAACTGGTCCAACATTATGATGCTGGGCGCCATTGGCCTGGTGTTCTGGATGGCGAACAGCCTGGGCTGGGCGGATACCAACGTGGCGGCGACCTACTCGCTGACGCTGCTGTTTTTACGTACGCCGCTGCTCTCGGCCGTTGGCGCACTGCCTACGTTACTCAGCGCGCAGGTGGCGTTTAATAAGCTCAAAAAATTCGATCTCGCGCCGTTCAAAGCTGAATTCCCGCGCCCGCAGGCATTCCCGAACTGGCAGACCCTGGAGCTGCGCGACGTGATGTTCCGCTATCAGGACAACGCCTTCTCCGTGGGGCCAGTCAACCTGACGATTCACCGCGGTGAACTGCTGTTCCTCATCGGCGGCAACGGCAGCGGAAAATCCACGCTGGCGATGTTGCTCACCGGACTTTACCAGCCGCAGTCGGGCGAAATCCTGCTGGACGGTAGGGCGCTGAGTGCAGAGAAGCCCGAGGATTACCGCAAGCTTTTCTCGGCGGTGTTCACCGATGTCTGGCTGTTTGACCAGCTGCTGGGGCCGGAAGGGCAGCAGGCCAATCCTGAGCTGGTTGAAAAATGGCTGACGCAGCTGCAGATGGCGCACAAGCTGGAGCTTCAGGACGGAAAAATCCTCAACCTCAAGCTCTCCAAGGGGCAGAAGAAGCGCGTGGCCCTGCTGCTGGCGCTGGCGGAAGAGCGTGACATCATCCTGCTGGATGAGTGGGCGGCGGATCAGGATCCGCACTTCCGCCGCGAGTTTTATCAGGTGCTGCTGCCGCTGATGCAGGAGATGGGCAAGACCATTTTCGCCATCAGCCACGACGATCACTACTTCATTCATGCCGACCGTCTGCTGGAGATGCGCGACGGCAAGCTGAGCGAGCTGACCGGTGAAGAGCGCGATGCGGCATCGCGTGATGCGGTGGCGCGTACGGCCTGATGCCCTCACCCTAACCCTCTCCCACAGGGAGAGGGGATAGATCGTGGCTGTAATGACGCTTTTTTCTCCACCTCGCCCCGTTGTTTATTCTTATTTACATATCCCCGCGCTATGCTTAACCCCAACTCATTTAATGGATTTATGATTGATGTCGGTATTAAAGAAAAACAGCGCCAGGCAGCGTGACCAGGAGCGTGCGCGACTCATCTGGCTTCTCACGACCGATAAAGCGGTCACTTCTACGCTATTAGGCAAACTGACCCTGGCTGAGCAATATGATGTCGGCACACTGGCCGACGATATTGCTGAGGTAGGTGCGCTGGTTGCTCATTTACCGCCGCCGGATCTGGCGGATACCCTGGAAGCGCTTCCTTCGGAAGAGCGTCACGCCCTCTGGCGCCTGGTGCAGGATCACGAGCGCGGCCAGGTCCTGCTTGAAGCCTCGGAAAACGTCTGGGACGACCTGATCGACGAGATGAGCGACCGGGACATCCTCGACGCCCTGCAAACCCTGGATATCGACGAGCAGATTTACCTTGTACAGCACCTGCCGCGTAACCTGACCGGTCGCCTGCTGGCGTCTCTGCCCGCCGATGAACGCGCGCGCGTGCGCCAGGTGATGCACTACGAGAAAAACAGCGTTGGCGCGATTATGGAGTTTGGCGTTATCACGGTACGTCCGGACGTCACGCTGGGTACCGTGCAGCGCTACCTGCGCCGCCTGGGCAGGATGCCGGATAACACCGATAAACTGTTTGTTACCTCGCGGGACAAAACCCTGCTCGGCGAGCTGGAGCTGAAAACCATCCTGCTCAACAGCACCCAGCGGAAGGTGAGCGAGGTGATGGAAAACGAGCCGATGGTCTTCTCCCCGGAAGACGACGCGGAAAAAGCGGCGCGTACCTTTGAACGTGATGACCTTGTGAGTGCGGCGGTCGTAGACTCCGTTGGCAAGCTGATGGGGCGTCTGACCATTGATGAGATCGTTGATGTGGTCTACGAAGAAACCGACAACGACCTGCGCGCGCTCGGGGGGATCAGCGCCGAAGATGACGTCCATGCCTCCGTCGGCAAGGCGGTAAAAACCCGCTGGGCGTGGCTGGCTATTAACCTGTGTACCGCCTTTATCGCCTCCCGCGTGATTGACGGCTTTGAACACACCATTTCGCAGCTGGTGGCGCTGGCCTCGCTGATGCCGATTGTGGCCGGGATTGGCGGCAACACCGGAAACCAGACCATCACCATGATCGTCCGCGCGCTGGCGCTGGAAAATATTCAGCCCGGTAATTTTGCCTTTCTGATCTTCAGAGAGATGGGCGTGGCGCTGATCAACGGCCTGGTGTGGGGCGGCATTATGGGCGGCATCACCTGGTGGCTGTATGACGATATGGCCTTAGGCGGGGTGATGATGCTGGCGATGGTGCTGAATTTACTGGTGGCATCGATGATGGGCGTCATTATCCCGCTGACGATGACCAAACTGGGGCGCGACCCCGCGGTGGGGTCGAGCGTGATGATCACCGCCATCACCGATACCGGCGGTTTCTTTATTTTTCTTGGGCTGGCAACGGTTTTTCTGCTTTAACCCGACGCTTAATCCGGGCGGGGATCAGTGCCATGACGATAATCCCGCCCAGTACGCCAATCGCCAGGTTGCCAGTTGAAACCGTTGCGGCAACGGTCACCAGCATCACCACCGTTTCGGCAATCGGGGCATTTTTTATCGTGGCGGGCTGAAGGCTGTGCCAGCTGAAGGTTTTGACGGCGACGATCGCCATAATCCCCGCCAGCACCGCCATCGGGATTTTCGCCATGACTTCACTGAGTGCCGTCACCAGGATCAGCAGCACGATGCCCGCCGCAAGGGTTGAAATACGGCTTCGCCCTTTCCCCATCTCCACGTTAACGATGGTTTGTCCGATCATCGCGCAGCCCGCAATGCCGCCGTAAAAACCGGCCAGAATATTGCCGACGCCCAGCCCGATGCTCTCGCGGCGTTTGCTCGATGGCGTTACGGTCAGTTCATCCACCAGCTTTGCCGTCAGCAGGGATTCCAGCAGGCCGACGAAGGCAATACTCAAGGCGCACGGCCAGATGATGCTCAGCGTCTGTACGTTAAGCGGTACCAGCAGCTCGGTAAACCCCGGCAAACCGCCGCTCATGGAGCCTTCATCGCCCACGGTCGGCAGGACCTGGCCGGTTGAAACGGTGAACAAGGTTAACAGCACGATCGCAATCAGCGGGGAAGGGATGCTTTTGATATAGCGCGGCACCCACAGCACGATCAGCAGCGTCAGCACGAAAAGGCCTACAATCAGCGGGCTTCGGCTCCAGAAATGCGGCACCTGAGCGAAGAAGATCAGAATCCCCAGGGCGTTAACAAACCCCGTCATGACCGACTGGGGAATAAAGCGCATGAGTCTTGCCATGCCCAGCACGCCGAACAGAATTTGTATCACGCCAGCCATCAGCACGGCGGGAAGAATGTACTGTACGCCGTGCTGATGCACCATTGGGCCAATGACCAGCGCTACGGAACCGGCGGCTGCCGTGACCATCGCCGGACGACCTCCCAACACGGAGAGAACAAGGCACAGCACTACGGAGGCGATCAGGCTGACTTTTGGGTCAACGCCTGCGACTACGGAAAAAGAGATCACTTCCGGGATCAGGGCCAGGGCGGTAATAACGCCCGCCAGCGTTTCACGCGTCAGCTGCTTAGGGGAACGCAGTACGTTGGCTACGCGGTCTTCGGGGGATACAGCAGAATGGGGTAAGGACATAACAGTTCGCTGGTTAGGGCAGGCTTCCGTGCGCGCGATCACAAAGTGCAGCATAGTAGCCATAAATTCCCCCTATTGCCAGCTGCGCCCAGCAATCCCCTACAAACAATCCATCATTAAATTTCACAATTACAATAATTTCGTAACCTTTAAACAATATTTAAAAGTTGTTACCGTGCCCACGCAGCTTTTTTCACCTGCACTTTCCACGCATCAAGCACTTTTACACTAAGGCATAAATTATGAAAAAAATGACTGCCATGCTCTTTTCTCTGGCCGTTGGGCTCAGCGCCGTCTCGATGGCAGCGAAAGCAGACGCACCAAAAGAGCAGGAAACGGACGTCCTTTTAATTGGTGGCGGTATCATGAGCGCCACGCTGGGAACCTATCTGCAGGAACTGCAGCCGGACTGGTCCATGACCATGGTCGAGCGCCTCGATGGCGTGGCGCAGGAGAGTTCGAACGGCTGGAATAACGCCGGTACCGGGCATTCGGCACTCATGGAACTGAACTATACGCCGCAGAAAAAGGACGGTTCCATTAGTATCGAGAAGGCGGTAGAGATCAATGAAGCATTCCAGATCTCGCGTCAGTTCTGGTCTCACCAGGTCAACAGCGGCGTGATGCACGACCCGCACTCCTTCATCAACACCGTACCGCACATGAGCTTTGTGTGGGGCGAGCAGAACGTGAATTTCCTGCGCGCGCGTTACGCTGCGCTGCAGCAGAGCACCCTGTTCCGCGGGATGAAATACTCCGAAGACCATGCGCAGATCAAAGAGTGGGCCCCGCTGGTGATGGAAGGTCGCGATCCAAACCAAAAAGTGGCGGCGACCCGTACCGAAATCGGGACCGACGTGAACTACGGTGAAATTACCCGTCAGCTGGTGGCGTCCCTGAAGAAAAAAGAGAACTTCAACCTGCAGCTCAGCACCGAAGTGCGCGGCTTTAAGCGCAATGCGGACAACAGCTGGAGCGTGACGGTTGCCGATCTGAAAAACAATGAAGCCGAGCACGTCATTAAGGCCAAATTTGTCTTCATCGGTGCGGGCGGCGCGGCGCTGAAGCTGCTGCAGGAATCCGGTATTCCTGAAGCTGACGATTACGCGGGCTTCCCGGTCGGCGGCCAGTTCCTGGTATCCGAGAACCCGGAAGTGGTGAATCGTCATCTGGCAAAAGTGTACGGTCAGGCTTCCGTAGGTGCGCCACCGATGTCCGTACCGCACATTGACACCCGTATGCTGGACGGTAAACGCGTGGTGCTGTTCGGACCGTTCGCGACCTTCTCCACCAAGTTCCTGAAAAACGGCTCCCTGTGGGATCTGCTGAGCGCAACCACCACCTCTAACGTCAAGCCGATGATGGACGTGGGTCTGGATAACTTCGACCTGGTAAAATACCTGATCAGCCAGGTGATGCTCTCTGACGACGAACGCTTCGAGGCGCTGAAAGAGTACTATCCGCAGGCGAAGAAAGAAGACTGGCGTCTGTGGCAGGCGGGTCAGCGTGTCCAGATCATCAAGCGCGATCCGAAAGAGGGCGGCGTACTGCGTCTGGGTACCGAAGTGGTGAGCGATAAGGATGGCACGATTGCCGCGCTGCTGGGCGCGTCACCGGGTGCGTCTACCGCTGCGCCAATCATGCTGCACCTGATGGAAAAAGTGTTTAAAGACAAAGTTGCCAGCCCGGAATGGCAGGCGAAGCTGAAAACCATTATTCCATCGTACGGCACGAAGCTGAACGGTAACGTGGATGCGACGGAGCAGGAGCTGGAATACACCAGCCGCGTATTGCAGTTGCAGTACGTGAAGCCGCAGGCTGCGGATGCTGCGCCAAAAGCGGAGCTGAAGCCTCAGCCGGAAAACAAACCGGTTGCGGATATCGCGCTGTAAGGTAAAAGCAAAACGGTAACATTCGTTACCGTTTTTAGTGTTTTCTCCCTCTCCCGGTGGGAGAGGGGTCGGGTAAGGCGAAGCCGCCACCCGACTTATATTCAACGTACTACGGCTTGACCGACAGTCTCATCTGCCTTCCAGACGCGATATTTCACTTCCACGTTTTCAGGCGTATACACCACGATCGGCAACTTGCTGTTGTAGCGCAGCAGGCTGTTGTCGCCCAGATAGGCCGTCACAAATTTCTTCTCTTTCTTGCCGTCAGGGCAGGCCATCATGGTGGAAACCGGAGAGGTGACTTTATCAAAGACGTAATAGTCGTAACCCCAGCCTTCCAGGGTTTTGCTTTCCAGCTGACCGCCAAGACGGTGCTGATTGCAGTCTACTTCCAGCGTCTTGCCAATTAACAGTTCCACTTTGTAATTCGCTTCGTCCTGCTGAACCGGCAGCTGAATCACCTGACGCTTCATGCCTTTTTCCGCTTGCGGATAGGGGGCAACTTTTTCCAGCGGCTGCGCTTTTTGGGCGTCGCTGGCGAAAGCGCTGGTGCTGACGCACGCGGCGGCGAGAAGCGCGATGGCAAATTTAGGTGCGTTTTTCATTGTCATTCCTTTATGTCAAAACGGTCCTGCACAGACTAACATAATGCGTATGAATGATTAGTGTGATTTACTTACATTTTCATTATATGCAGCGTAATAAACCTGGTGTTATCCGCTTTGGCAGGTGTTTGTACTGGTGTGGAGTGTGGCGGGCGTTCGTGTTATTTTAGACCCTCTATTATGTTATTCATCTGTGAAAGGGAAGAGAGATGGTTCGTGCAAAACTGAAAACACCTGAAGGCCGCAAGTTCCTCCTGGCGCTGCTGGTCGTGTTTATGATTGCTGCCGCGTGCGTCGGGCGGGCCACCATTGTTGGCGTCATCGAACAGTACAACATTCCTCTCTCCGCCTGGACTACCAGCATGTATGTGCTGCAGTCGGCGATGATCTTCGTTTACAGCCTTGTCTTCACCGTTCTGCTGGCCATCCCGCTGGGCATTTTCTTCCTGGGCGGACGTGATAAGCACTAAGCATTTATCTGCTATAAGAAGCCAGCCTGCGGGCTGGCTTTTTTTATGCCTGATAATTTTTATTCTCTTTTCCAGGATATTCTGTTCCGCATAAGCTTGTTCGCCATAAAGCAGGAGAGGCTCAATGTTATCCCGGTTTGCAACGCTCAGCCGGATCCCGAAAGGCGTCTGGGTTGTGGGTGGGGTCAGTATGTTGATGGATATCTCCTCTGAGATCATTCACAGTCTGCTCCCGTTGTTTATGGTCACAACGCTGGGTGCCAGCGTGCTTTTTATTGGTTTGATTGAAGGCCTGGCTGAAGCCACCGCGCTGTTTATCAAAGTTTTTTCCGGGGCAATCAGTGACTACTTGGGCAAGCGTAAAGGGCTGGCGGTACTGGGATACGGTCTTGGCGCGGTGAGTAAGCCATTGTTCGCTATAGCCTCTTCCTCCTGCATGATTCTTGGGGCACGCTTGATTGACCGGGTAGGGAAGGGGATCCGGGGGGCGCCGCGTGATGCGCTGGTCGCTGACGTTACGCCACCGGAACTCCGTGGTGCGGCCTTTGGTCTGCGTCAGTCGATGGACACTATCGGCGCATTTCTCGGGCCGCTGCTGGCCGTCGGCTTAATGCTGCTGTGGAATGATGATTTTCGCACTATTTTTTGGGTGGCGGTGATCCCCGGCGTCCTCGCCGTTGCACTGCTTTTTTTCGGTCTGCATGAGCCGAAAACCCCTGTCGAACATAAGCGAACAAATCCCATCAAAAAAGAGAACCTCAGACGCCTCGGGAAAGGCTGCTGGTGGGTTATTGGCCTGGGTGCCATCTTCACGCTCGCGCGTTTCAGTGAAGCATTTCTCGTGCTTCGCGCACAGCAGACGGGGGTGCCGCTGGCGCTGATCCCGCTGGTGATGGTGGCCATGAATCTGCTTTATTTTCTCTCGGCATATCCGTTTGGCAAGTTGTCCGACACGATGAGCCACACCCGGCTGCTGCAGTGGGGGCTGGTGGTTCTGATTGGGGCAGACATTGTGCTGGCGCTGAGCACCCACTGGACGGGCATTGTGTTAGGCGTCGCGCTGTGGGGCGTTCATATGGGGATGACGCAGGGGCTACTGGCGGCAATGGTTGCGAAAACGGCTCCTGCGGATCTGCGCGGTACCGCCTACGGTATTTTTAGTCTGGTCAGCGGCGTGGGGTTATTAGTCGCCAGCCTGGGAGCCGGGGCAATCTGGGAAACCTTTGGAGCACCGTATACGTTTTGCGCCGGAGCGGTGATTTGTCTGGCGACTCTGATCTATCTGGGTAAAACACCGGACGAGGCGAAATAAAAAACCAGCCATAAGTGGCTGGTTTTCAATATGTTTTTGGTCGGCACGAGAGGATTTGAACCTCCGACCCCCGACACCCCATGACGGTGCGCTACCAGGCTGCGCTACGTGCCGACGCATAAAAAGATACTACTCGATTCCGTTTCGAATGCAAGGGAATCTGTCGCTAACTGGTTTATAATTAATCAGTTAGCGATAAAACGCTTCTCATCCGTCAGAACCTGCAGCAGCAGACTCAGCTGCGGCTTCTGGTCCTTCAGCCGTTCACCCTGCAGATTATAGGTCTGATAGTTCCCGTTGCTGTTCAGCACCAGCGTCAGCTTCGGCGTGGTCACCACCAGCGTGTTACGGTCTGCTGCCGTCACCCAGTTATGACGTCGTACCGCGCTGAAGAGATCCTGCCCCTGAGAATACTCGTTTGCTGGCGTGCTGACGTGCAGCAGGCGCTGCATCAGGGTCGTCATGACGTCTTTATGTTCTGTGAGCATATTGATGCGCTGCGCCGGCGTTCCCGGCCAGTGGATCACCAGCGGAACGTGCAGGTTCGGACGTGACCAGCTCATGCTCTTCGTCTCGTCGCCTAACGGTACCCCATGCCCCGCGGTCACAATCACGACGGTGTTATCAAGCTTTCCTGATTCACGTAGCGCGTCAAGCACGCGGCCAATCTGTGCGTCAACATCGCCGGCCGCACGGCCGTAGCGGCGCGCAAAGCCTGCCTGGTTGCTGTCGTTAAGCGTTGTGCCGTTAAAGGCCACCCACGAGAACCAGCGGTTATCTTCCTGCGCGTAGCGCTGCAGCCAGTTTATCCACTGGTTTGCGGTCTGGGCATCAGACTGGCTCTGCGCGGCAGGCAGGGAGAAATCAGAGAGCAGCGCCTGGCGGTACAGTGAACTGTTGAAGCCGTCCGATGAGAACAGTCCTAACTGATAACCCTGCTGATTAAGCCCGGTGATTAGCGCCGCAGGAATGCGCGCAGACAGCACGCCGTCCATATATCCGGCAGAAATGCCATAGAACAGGCCAAAGATACCCGCATCGGTTGAGTTACCGGAACTCATATGCTGGGTAAACGACACGTTTTGACTCGCGAAATCGGCCAGCGCAGGCATCTGCTTCTCGTAACGGGAATAGTTCAGGCCATCAACGGTGATCAGCAGGACGTTTTGCCCGCGACCCATATCGCGATAGCGCAGATCGCTCAGCGGATACTGCACGCTAACCGCTTCCGGATTACCTTGTTCGACCAGACGGCGCTGATACTCCTGGGCATCGAGCAGGCCATGCTTCTCAAGGAAACGACGGGCCGTCATTGGATAAGAGAGCGGCAGGTTAGCGCGCTGCATGGTAATAGGGCGATAGAAATTCGCATCCGCCCAGATATACATGATGTGCGAACTGATAAATGAGACGAAAAAGAGCGCGGCCACAGGCTTCGCGTAATGGCGGCGTCGGGTCAGGCTGCGGAGCTTTTGCCAGCTCCAGGTGGCAAACAGCATCTCAATCAACAGGATCACCGGGACGCTGATGAACATCAGCTGCCAGTCGCGGGCCGTTTCGTTCTGGTCCGGGTTTATCACCAGTTCCCAGACGATAGGGTTGAGATGCAGGTGGAAACGGGTGAACACTTCACTGTCAATCAGCAGCAGCGTCATCCCCACTGTCGCAAGGATGGCGGACAAGAACCGCATCAGGCGCTGCGACATGACGATAAACGTCAGAGGAAACAGGATCAGCAGATAGGTGGCGAATACCAAAAAGCTAAAGTGGCCGACAACGCTTATCCAGGAGTAGACACGCCCGGTTAGCGTTGTAGGCCAGTCTGCGACAAACAGATAACGACAGCCAATTACCGTCGCTAGCAGAATGTTGAACAGGGCAAACCAGTGTCCCCAGCTGACCATCTGGGAGACTTTTTCACGGTAGCGCTGACGATTCGTCACCATAAACTGTTGTTCGTTTCCCTTAATGGGCCTGGTCGTTGCTGACGGATGACTGTAATGCCTGGGCGAAAGAGTTGGCGATCGCCTGACGCTGAGCCGGAGCAACGCTGGTGTTGATAAGGTTGGTGACCATATTTCCCAAAACCATCAGGGAGAGATCGGTCGGCGTTTTATGTTTTTCCAGTACGTTGACCAGCTCACTGAGCAGTTGTTCAACGTGTTCATCACTGTAGCGGGAATGTTGTGGCATAAATCAAAATCAGTTTGTTGATGAAAGGGCAACATATTACCGTAGCAACAGCTTTTTTTCCCCTTTTTTATCTGTTGTTGCACACATGTCCTGGTGGTGGTTGAATACCGCCCGGTCTAAAAGGAGAGTTTATCATGAGTCTGGAAATCAACCAGATTGCCTTGCACCAGCTTATCAAGCGTGATGAGCAAACCCTTGAAGTGGTGCTACGCGATTCGTTACTGGAACCCACGGCAACCGTTGTGGAAATGATGGCAGAGCTGCATCGCGTTTACAGCGCCAAAAATAAAGCCTATGGTCTGTTCAGCGAAGAGAGTGAGCTGGCCGATAGCCTGCGTCTGCAGCGTCAGGGCGAAGAGGATTTCCTGGCGTTTAGCCGCGCCGCAACCGGGCGTCTGCGCGACGAGCTGGCGAAATATCCGTTTGCCGACGGCGGCATCGTCCTGTTCTGCCACTATCGTTATCTGGCGGTCGAATACCTGCTGGTCAGCGTGCTGAATAACTTAAGCAGCATGCGCGTGAACGAGCAACTGGACATCAGCTCAACGCACTATCTGGATATCAACCATGCGGATATTGTGGCGCGTATTGATTTGACCGAGTGGGAAACCAACCCGGAGTCGACCCGCTACCTGACCTTCCTGAAGGGGCGCGTGGGACGTAAAGTGGCGGATTTCTTTATGGACTTCCTCGGTGCCAGTGAAGGCCTGAACGCCAAAGCGCAGAACAAAGGGCTGCTGCAGGCTGTTGATGACTTCACTGCTGAAGCGCAGCTCGATAAATCTGAACGCCAGACCGTACGTCAGCAGGTTTACAGCTACTGCAACGAGCAGTTGCAGGCGGGGGAAGAGATTGAGCTGGAGTCCCTGTCAAAAGAGCTGGCTGGCGTCAGCGAAGTGAGCTTCCAGGAATTCACCGCTGAGAAAGGCTATGAGCTTGAGGAGAGCTTCCCGGCGGATCGCAGCACGCTGCGCCAGTTAACCAAATTTGCCGGCAGCGGCGGTGGGTTAACCCTCAACTTTGACGCCATGCTGTTAGGTGAACGCATTTTCTGGGATCCGGCCACCGACACCCTGACCATCAAAGGCACGCCGCCGAACCTGCGCGATCAGCTTCAGCGCCGCACCTCTGGCGGTAAATAACAGGCATAAAAAAACCCCGCAGCTGCGGGGTTTTTTTTCGACTGGTTTGCGATTACGCGCGAACGAAGTCGATGTGAGTCAGTTTTGGCTTGAACGCGTGACGCTGAACAGCCTGAACTTTCACTTTTTCTTCTTTACCGCCAACAACGATGGTCAGAACTTCGCTGTAGAACTCAGCTTTGTTCTGCATGTTCCATACTTTGTCGTGATCCAGTTCGATAGCAACTGGAGCAGCTTCGCCACCGTAAACGATAGCCGGGAACTTGTTAGCGGTACGCAGGCGGCGGCTCGCACCCTTACCCTGCACGTTACGTACTTCTGCTTCGATAGTGAACATTGATTTCTCTCTGTATTTAAAACCCTACTACAGGCGACCCAGCAGCAGGTGAGTGTTCTGCTCCACGGATGTGAAGCGGGCGGCATTTTATACTCAAATGCCGCTCACATCAATGAAAAGTCCGCTAACCGCGCAATTCATTTGCCCGACGATAGCGGCCTTCATAGTCAAAGATCTTCTCGCGAACCTGCCAGAACTGGCCTTTCTTGCGGGCGACTACGAAGTCGGGGTGGCGCAGCAGCACCTGCTGATGAACGATATCCGCTACGGTTATCCAGCGCAGCGGCACGCCAGGCGTACGGGTATGCGGGCGGATAAACAGCTGCTCAAATGCCGTGCGCTGGGCAGGCGTCTGAACCCTGAACCGTTCGCTGACGTCAGCGCCATCCTCGTCGTAATAGGTGATTTTCAGCCATTCGCCTTTTTCATCCGCGCCGGGCTGCAGCGCCATGCCGGAGCAGCGCAGCACCAGCGCATCTTTCAGCTTCAGCGCCGCTTTCAGCATGTCGTCCGGGTCGACCAGCACCGTGTCGCACTCGCGGCAGCGGCGGGCGGCGATGTCATTTTCGGCGTTGCACTGCGGGCAGTTTTTGAAGCGGAAGCGGAAATCGCACTGCTCGCGATGTCCCTCATCATCTTCAAACCAGCCCTGACAGCGGCGGCCAAAGTGTTCAATCAGCGTGCCGTCGGCGGTGGTTTTTCCCCAGAATGTATTGGCAAAGCCGCAGGCCGGGCAAAACACCTGCACCGGCACGTTGTCGCTTTTGCCTTTCGGCGTGCCCACTTCGGGGGAGTAGAGATCGTGCGGGTTACCCGCGTAATCGAGGATCAGACAGTCGGTTTTGCCCGGCGCCAGGCGCAGGCCACGGCCGACAATCTGCTGATACAGGCTGACGGATTCGGTTGGGCGCAGAATGGCGATTAGATCGACGTGCGGTGCATCGAAACCGGTAGTCAAGACAGAGACGTTGACCAGATAGCGGAACTGCTGCGCTTTGAAGGCTTCAATCAGCCTGTCGCGCTCCGGACCGGGCGTTTCGCCGGTGATCAGCGCCGCGTCGTTTGCAGGCAGCAATCCGGTAATTTCGCGCGCGTGCTCAACGGTGGCGGCGAAAATCATTACCCCTTTGCGCGTCTGCGCAAATTCTTCGATCTGGCTAATGATATGCGGAGTTATGCGCTTCTGCTTTTTCAGCTCCTGATTGAGGTCAGCTTCGCTGAACAAGCCGTTGCTCTGCGCCTGTAACCGGCTGAAATCATACTGCACCACCGGCATATCCAGCCGCTCGGGCGGTGTCAGGTAGCCGTGCTTAATCATGTAGCGTAGCGGAAGTTCATAGATACAGTCGCTGAACAGCGCTTTCTCGTCGCCGCGCACCATGCCGTGATAATGAAAGCGATAGATCCAGCCTTTGCCCAGGCGAAACGGGGTTGCCGTCAGGCCGAGCAGGCGTAAGTGAGGGTTCACCTCTTTCAGGTGAGTGAGGATTTGCTGATACTGGCTGTCGTCGTCATCGCTGATTCGGTGACATTCGTCGACAATCAGCAGCGAAAACTCGCTGCGGAACAGATCCAGGTTGCGGGCCACGGACTGTACGCTGCCAAAAACCACTTTGCCGTGGCTCTCTTTGCGCTTTAGACCGGCTGCGAAAATATCGGCTTCCAGCCCCAGCGCACAATACTTAGCATGGTTTTGCGCAACCAGCTCTTTGACGTGCGCCAGCACCAGCACGCGACCGCGCGCCAGGCGGGCCAGCTCGGCAATGACCAGGCTCTTGCCTGCACCTGTCGGGAGGACAATGGCCGCCGGTTCCCGGTGTTTACGGAACCAGGTGAGGGTCGCGTCAACGGCTTCCTGCTGATAGGGACGAAGTGTAAAAGTCATGGGGTCTCGGTTTCGTTAATCCGCATATAGTATGCCACGAAACTTTTTCCCTTGAGTGGCGCAACCAGACCATTATACTGAACCGTTCCAGACTGCTTCTTTTTCGGACGCACGGTCCGACTTCCAGCACCATTAAGGCTAAAAAGATTTCATGCGACTTGATAAGTTTATCGCTCAGCAACTCGGCGTAAGCCGCGCTATTGCCGGGCGCGAGATACGCGCCAGCCGTGTTACCGTGGATGGCGACATTGTGAGAGACAGCGCGTTCAAACTGCAACCTGACCATCAGGTGGAGTACGACGGCAATCCGCTGACCCAGCAGCACGGTCCGCGCTATTTCATGCTCAACAAGCCGGAAGGCTACGTCTGCTCAACGGACGATCCGGATCATCCGACGGTGCTCTATTTCCTCGACGAACCGGTGGCGCACAAGCTGCACGCTGCGGGTCGCCTCGATATCGACACCACCGGTCTGGTGCTGATGACCGACGACGGGCAGTGGTCGCATCGCATTACTTCCCCGCGTCACCACTGTGAGAAAACCTATCTGGTCACGCTGGAGTCGCCGGTTGCTGATGACACGGCAGAGCAATTCGCGAAAGGCGTGCAGCTGCATAATGAAAAAGATCTAACTAAACCGGCGGTGCTTGAAGTCATCACCCCGACGGAGGTCCGTCTGACCATCAGCGAAGGGCGTTACCATCAGGTTAAACGTATGTTTGCCGCGGTGGGGAACCACGTTGTTGGCCTGCATCGCGAACGGATTGGTGCGATCGCGCTCGATCCCGACCTTGCGCCAGGCGAATACCGTCCGTTAACGGAAGAAGAGATTGCCAGCGTCGGTCTGCCTTCGCATTAATTTCAGGAGAACTCTGTGACCACCAGGCCACACTCGTCGTTCAAAATTGTCTTCATTCTTGGCCTGCTGGCGATGCTGATGCCGCTGTCTATCGACATGTATCTGCCTGCGCTGCCGGTGATTTCCGCGCAGTTTGGCGTACCGGCAGGCAGCGCTCAGATGACGCTCAGCACCTATATTCTCGGTTTCGCTCTCGGACAGCTTTTATACGGCCCAATGGCCGACAGCCTTGGGCGCAAACCGGTGATTCTGGGCGGGACGCTGGTCTTTGCGGCCGCTGCGGTCGCCTGTGCGCTGGCGCAGAGTATCGATCAGCTGATCGCCATGCGCTTCCTGCACGGGCTGGCCGCTGCCGCTGCGAGCGTGGTGATCAACGCCCTGATGCGCGATATCTACCCGAAGGAAGAGTTCTCCCGCATGATGTCGTTTGTCATGCTGGTGACGACGATTGCGCCGCTGGTGGCCCCGATGGCCGGTGGTGCGGTGCTGGTGTGGTTTAGCTGGCATGCGATTTTCTGGATCCTGGCCCTGGCCGCACTGCTGGCTTCGGCGATGATTTTCTTCTTTATTGATGAAACGCTGCCCGTCGAGCGCCGCCAGAAATTTCATATTCGAACCACGATAGGTAACTTTGCCTCGCTGTTTCGCCACAAGCGGGTGCTGAGCTACATGCTGGCGAGCGGGTTCAGCTTTGCCGGAATGTTCTCCTTCCTGAGCGCCGGGCCGTTTGTCTATATCGAACTGAACCACGTTTCGCCACAGCACTTTGGCTATTATTTTGCGCTCAATATCGTCTTCCTGTTTGTCCTGACCATCATTAACAGCCGCTTTGTCCGGCGGGTGGGCGCGCTGAACATGTTCCGCGCCGGGCTGTGGATCCAGTTTGTGATGGCGGTCTGGCTGGTGGTAAGCGCGTTCCTGGGCGTGGGGTTCTGGGCGCTGGTGATCGGCGTTGCGGCGTTTGTCGGCTGCGTGTCGATGATCTCGTCCAATGCGATGGCGGTGATCCTCGATGAGTTCCCGCACATGGCGGGGACCGCATCGTCACTGGCGGGGACGTTCCGCTTCGGCATCGGCGCTATCGTTGGCGCGTTGCTTTCAATGGCCACCTTTACGACGGCATGGCCGATGCTGTGGGCGATGGCATTTTGCGCAACCAGCTCCGTCCTCTTCTGTCTTTACGCCAGTCGGCCGCGAAAAGCGGCTCGCTAACCACAGAGAAGGCCCGGAAGGGCCTTTTTTGTTGATACACATCAACCAAACCCGCGTTCGTTTATCCCGTGTTTGTTTATTTTATGTAAAATCTATTTATGTAAAAAGTCACATCATTGTATTCAAAAAGGTTGAGTTAGATCGCAGAAACGGGTACATATAGCGCCGACGCGAGCCTCGAAACCGATAAAAAAGCGCTGAATAGTGCAGGTTGGCGATGATGTGTTACTATAAATGTAAATAAATTGTGAAGTAAATTTTGCTTCCGGGGAACGAACGTGAATACATTACAACTCTCCATAGTCCATCGCTTGCCCCAGAGCTACCGCTGGTCGGCGGGTTTTGCAGGTTCGAAAGTTGAACCGATTCCGCAAAGCGTCGCGGGCTGTGAGAATTGCCTGGTTGCGCTCAAGCTGCTGAGCCCGAACGATGAAAATGCGTGGCGGGTGATGGAGCGTCTCAGCCAGGCTTTGACGGATATCGAAGTGGACAGCTCCGTACTGGAGTGCGAAGGGGAGCCGTGCCTGTTTGTGAAAAGCCAGGACGAATTCGCCGCGACCTGCCGTCTGAAAAACTTTGGCGTTGCAATTGCTGAGCCTTTCTCCGGCCAGTATCCGTTTTAAGCGCTAGTCTGCCGCGAGCAGCTGGCGCGTGTAGCTCTGCGTTGGCGCAGTAAATACGCGCTGGCAATCCCCCTGTTCGACCACCTCACCCTGTCGTAGCACAATCACCTGATGGCACAGCGCCCGAACCACCTGCAGATCGTGGCTGATAAAAATATAGGCCAGCCGGTGCTTTTCCTGTAGCCCTTTCAACAACGCAAGAATCTGCGCCTGAACGGTTCTGTCCAGCGACGAGGTCGGTTCATCCAGAATAATCAGCTCCGGTTTCAGGATCAGCGCGCGGGCAATGGCGATGCGCTGGCGCTGTCCGCCGGAAAATTCCGCAGGGTAGCGGTGGCGGGTCTCGGGATCTAAGCCCACTTCAGCCATGACCCGCATCACCTCCTGTTCCCGCTGTTGCGCGCTCAGCTGAGGCTGATGAACGCGCAGGCCCTCTTCGATAATCTGCAATACGCTGAGGCGTGGGTTAAGCGAGGAGTTGGGATCCTGAAACACCACCTGCATGCGGGGCCGCACGGGCAGCATCTGGCGGCGGTTCCAGCGGTGCAGCGGCATATCGTCAAACAGGATCTCGCCCTCTGAGGCAATTAAGCGCAGCAGTGCCAGACCGGTAGTGCTTTTACCCGAACCGGATTCGCCTACCAGCCCCAGGGATTCACCCGGACGCAGCGAGAAGCGGATATTTTTCAGGACCGGATTCTGGTCGACGATGCGCCGCAGAATGCCTTTGCGGATCGGGAACGAGACGGATAAATCATCAACGCGCAGCAGCGGTGTGCTGTCTGCCGCGAGTGGCACCGGGTCGCCGGAAGGCTCGCTGTCGAGCAGGCGCTGCGTATAGGGGTGCTGCGGGGCGTTCAGCAGCGTGGATGCGATATTCTGTTCAACGCAGCGTCCGTTTTGCATTACCGCAACGCTGTCGGCCAGCTTTTTCACGATGCTCAGGTTGTGCGTGATAAACAGCAGGCTCATGTTCAGCTCGTCACGCAGCTCCCGCAGCAGCGTCAGAATTTGCGCCTGCACCGTTACGTCCAGCGCCGTCGTCGGCTCGTCGGCAATCAGCAGCTCTGGCCGGGTGAGCAGGGCCATGGCGATCATCACCCGCTGGCGTTCGCCGCCGGAGAGCTGGTGCGGAAAATCATTCAGCCGTTTGGCCGCGTTGCGTATGCCTGTCCGTTCCAGACAATCCAGAATTTCGCCCCGTGCGGCCTCTTTGCGCATGCCCCGGTGCAGAGAGAGCACTTCATAGAGCTGTTTTTCCAGGGTATGCAGCGGGTTGAGAGAGACCATCGGCTCCTGGAAGATCATGGCGATTTTATTGCCGCGGATCCCGCGCAGGGTTTGCTCATCCGCGTGCAGCAGCGAAGTGCCGTGAAACAGAATATCCCCTTGCGGGTAGCTCACCGGCGGAGAAGGCAGCAGACGCAGGATGGAGAGCGCCGAAACGCTCTTGCCTGAGCCGGATTCACCCACCAGCGCCAGCGTTTCACCGCGCTGGATCTGCAGCGACAGGTCAGTGACTACGGTCCGCGTCTCGCCCTGCTTTGAGAAGGCAATCGACAGGTTATCAATACTGAGAAGAGGCTGCGTCATCTTATACCGCCTTGTTGGGATCGAAGGCATCGCGTACGGCTTCGCCGATAAAAATCAGCAGCGAAAGCAGCACGGCCACGGAAAGAAAGGCGGTGATGCCCAGCCACGGAGCCTGCAGGTTGTTCTTGCCCTGCAACAGCAGTTCGCCGAGCGACGGCGACCCCAGCGGCAGGCCGAAGCCCAGAAAGTCCAGCGAGGTGAGGGTGGTGATGGAGCTGCACAGAATAAACGGCAGGAAGGTGAGCGTTGCTACCACGGCGTTAGGCAGCATATGGCGGAAGATGATTCCCCGGTCGCTCACTCCAAGCGCCTGCGCGGCGCGGATATAGTCGAAATTACGGGTGCGCAGAAACTCTGCCCGCACCACGCCTACCAGCGCCATCCAGCCAAACAGAACGGTGATGCCCAGCAGCCACCAGAAGCTCGGCTGCACCACGCTGGAAAGCAGGATAATCAGAAACAGCGTTGGCATACCAGACCAGACTTCGATGATACGCTGACCCCACAGGTCAATTTTCCCGCCGTAGTAGCCCTGAACGGCACCGGCCACCACGCCCATTACGCTGGAGAAGATCGTCAGCATCAGCCCAAAGAGAATAGAAATCCGCGTACCGTAGAGAATGCGCGCCAGCACGTCGCCGCCGTTAGCGTCCGTCCCCAGCCAGTTTTGCGCAGAGGGCGGAGAAGGGAAGGGGGTCGTGGTCGCGAAGTTAATGCTGTTGGCACCAAAGCGCACCGGCGCCCAAAGGGCCCAGCCGTGCTGTTCGATCTGCTGGCGCAGCCACGGATCCTGATACTCCGCCGGCGTCGCAAACGGGCCGCCGAAGTCACTTTCACTGTAGTTAGCCAGTACCGGCACATACCAGCGGTCGTTAAAGTGCACCAGCAACGGTTTGTCGTTGGCGATCAGCTCTGAACACATGCTCAGGACAAACAGGACAGCAAAAATCCACAGCGACCAGTAGCCGCGGCGGTTATGGCGAAAACGGGCCCAGCGGGCCTGGTTAACGGGGCTTAAACGCGGCATCAGCGGCCCTCAAAATCAATTCGGGGATCGACCAGCGTATAGCTGATATCACTGACGATATTCAGCAGCAGGCCAATCAGGGTGAAAATATAGAGCGTGCCAAACATTACCGGATAATCGCGCGACACGGTGGCTTCGTAGCCCAGCAGGCCGAGACCGTTAAGTGAGAACATCACCTCAATCAGCAGCGAGCCGGTAAAAAACATGCTGATGAACGTGGCCGGAAACCCGGCAATCACCAGCAGCATGGCGTTGCGGAAGACGTGTTTCCACATAATTTGCTTCTCGCTGACCCCTTTGGCGCGGGCGGTCACGACATACTGCTTGCGAATTTCATCGAGAAACGCGTTTTTGGTCAACATGGTCAGAGCGGCAAACCCGCCGATCACCGTTGCCAGAACCGGCAGCGTGATATGCCAGAGATAGTCGGTGATTTTCTGGTACCACGGCAGCGTGCTGAAATCGGCGGAGACCAGCCCCCGCAGCGGGAAGATGTCGAAGTAGCTGCCCCCGGCAAAAAAGACGATCAGCAGGACGGCAAACAGAAACGCCGGAATAGCATAGCCGATGATGATAAAGGTGCTGCTCCAGATATCGAAGCGGCTGCCGTTATGCACCGCTTTACGGATCCCAAGCGGTATAGAGACCAGATAGATAATCAGCGTCCCCCACAGCCCCAGCGTGACCGAAACCGGCAGGCTTTGCTTGATCAACGTTAACACGGACGCACTGCGGAACAGGCTATCGCCAAAATCAAAGCGGATATAATCCCAGAGCATCTTGAAATAGCGCTCGTGAATTGGCTTATCAAAGCCGTAGCGATGGGTGATCTCGGCGATCACCTCAGGATCCAGCCCGCGCCCGCCGCGGTAGTGGCTTTCACTGATATTCCCCACGCCGGTGCGCGCATGGCTCGCGCCCATACCTTCTCCGCCGCCGCCGGGCATGCCGCCGCTGTTGCCAAACTCAATGGCGGCAATAGCCTGATCGACCGGGCCGCCGGGAGCTATTTGCACGATAAAAAAGTTAATGGTGATAATGGCCCACAGCGTGGGAATGACCAGCAGAAGACGGCGTATTAAATAGGCACCCATGATAATTCCTTATCGCCGCTCGGCGGGCAGTCTGGCGGCTTTATTTACGTCATACCACCAGGTGTCAAAGCCCAGCGAATAGACAGGGCGCACGGCAGGCACGGAGAACTTGTCCCAGCGTGCAAGCCGGTCTTCGCCCATATACCACATCGGTAGCATGTAGTAGTTCCAGGTTAAGACCCTGTCGAGGGCGCGACCGAGCGGCAGAAGTTTTTCTTTATCGCCCTGCGCCGCCACAATTTTCGCAATCAGGGCATCAATCGCCGGGCTTTTTACCCCGGGCGCATTGTAGGACGAGTCGATGTAGCTGGAGGCCCAGGAGATTTGCAGGTCCGAGCTGGGCCACGGCTGCGCGGGCCACAGGCGCTGCATCATGTCGTAATCACGGCTGCGCATGCGGTTGGTGATCTGCGCGTTATCAACCTGACGAATATTCATGGTGATCCCCAGCCGCGCAAGGTTGTGTTTAAACGGCAGCACCCACTGATCGTTGCCGCCGGAGGAGAGCAGCAGTTCAAAGCTTAAAGGCTTGCCGGTTTTCGCATCGACGCGCTTCTGATTCTTCAGCTGCCAGCCTGCCTCATCCAGCAGCTTGCTGGCCTTCAGCAGATTGTCGCGGTCGTACCCGTCCCCTTTTGAAGCGGGCGGCTGAAACACCGTGGTAAATACCTCCGGCGGCACGTCCGCTTTCAGCGGCGCCAGCAGGACCAGTTCGTCGGCTTTCGGGTAATCCCGCGCGGCATATTCGGTGTTCTGGAAATAGCTGTTCGCACGGCTGTACGCCCCGTAAAAAAGCGCTTTGTTCATCCATTCAAAATCAAAGGCCAGGGAAATCGCTTCCCGAACGCGGCGGTCTGTAAATACCGGGCGCTGAATATTAAATGCCAGCCAGCGCGTGTCCTGGGCGGATTCGTTTTTATGCTCGTCTTTCACGATGTAGCCTTTCGTGAAGTTTTTGCCGATATAGCGGGTCGCCCAGTTTTTGGCGCTGCTCTCCACGCGTAAATCGAATGCGCCGGCCTTGAAGGCTTCAAACGCCACGTTATCGTCGAGGTAGTAGTCATAGCGAAGGGTGTCGAAATTCCAGCGCCCGCGGTTTACCGGCAGGTTAGCCGCCCAGTAGTCTTTCACGCGGGAATAGACCACGTACTGCCCCATGCGCCAGTCGGTAATGCGGTAAGGGCCGCCGGCCAGCGGTGGCGTGGAGAGCGGGTCGCTTAACTTATGGCTTTTCCAGAACGATTCAGGCATAACCGGCAGCGAGAACAGGCTGAGCATATTCTCTTTGTTCGGTTCGCTCAGCTCGATGCGTACGGTGAGCGGCGCAATGGCGCGCACCGTTGTGCCTTTATACACAATGCGGAACTGGGGAACGCCTTCGGTCATAAATTTATGAAACGTAAAGGCCACGTCGCTGGCCCTGACCGGCGTGCCGTCGTGAAAGCGGGCCCGGGGGTTTAGGGTAATTTCGGCCCAGGCGAAGTTATCCGCGTAGCGCACGTTATCGGCAATCAGCGGGTAGTAGCTGCCGGGCTCATCATCAGACGTCACAAAAAGCGTGTCGTAGAGCGATTCTGTTCGCGCCGCGGCCACCCCGCGCAGGGCGAAGCGGTTAAAGTTGTCGAACGTTCCCGTCGCCGAGAGCGTGACCTTTCCACCCTTAGGGGCGGCAGGATTGACGTAATCGAAGTGCGTAAAATTGACCGCGTATTTGGGCTCGCCAATCACGGCGAACGCGATGTTCTCTTTGATGGTTTGCGCCTGGCTGGACAGGCTCACTACTGCCAACCAAAGCAACATAAAGCGCATAAACATCTCGCGGCGGCTCCCTCTTTTACAGACCGGCTCAGTAAAGCTGAATAATAAGTGACGCCACCGGCAATGTGAAATTATTCACCGTCAGGCGACAGCGTATTTTGCCACGTGCGGAACTGCTCCAGCGGCATCGGGCGGCTAATCCAGTACCCCTGCAGGTAATTAACCCCATGCTCGCGCAGCCAGGCCGCCTGTTCCGGCGTTTCCACCCCTTCCGCAACGGTCGACATATTCAGTCGTCTTGCCAGCGTCAGTACGGCATCCAGCACCGGGGAGGTCACGGTTTCTGTGCCAATGGCGTTGACGAAACCACGGTCGATTTTCAGGTAGTCCATGGTGAAATGTTCAAGATAAATCAACGCGCTGTGGCCGGTGCCGAAATCGTCGATGGCAATTTCAAACCCTTCGTTATGCAGCCATTCGAAGAGGCTGTTAGCTTCCCGATGATTAAGCATGTCGCGCTCGGTAATTTCCAGTACGATCTGGAAGTAATCAGGCGGCAGCAGGGCTTTGAAGGTGCGCATATCGTCTTTGAAGCTTTCCGCATGCAGATGCCCCGGCGCGATATTAATGCCCACTTTCGCACCCGGCGGCAGCACGGTCTGTAACACTGGCGCATCGTGAATAATCAGGTCAAAAAGATGCAGCGTCAGCGGGACAATCAGCTTCTGCGCTTCGGCAAAATTGATAAAGGCGTCCGGCGGGATCTCACCCATGGTCGGGTGCTTCCAGCGCATCAGGACTTCAAGCCCGGTCATCCTGAGCGATTTGGCATCGACAACGGGCTGATAAACCACATAGAACTGGCCGCGCTTGATGGCGCTCAGAATTTCTTTGCCCGGGTTGAGGCGCGTGGTAAGGATGTAGAAGTTCAGCGACCCTGCCGCAATCCCGCATACCAGCCCGAAGAACAGGGCGTAAAGTATCTCATCGCTCGTCCATTCCTCGGCGTACAGGTTGATGGTCAGAGGAACGTCTTTGAGCGTCGCGGTGCGCGCGGGCGTCTCGTGTAAATCCTGCGCCCTGACGAGGGTGCTCGATCTGGTGGATAACGCATTGTCGCCGATGATAATCGCGATACCTGCAAACTCGTCCTGACGCGCGGTATAAAGCAGGTACGGCGTCAGGTTAAGATTCACTGAGGTGAATACGCCGCCGTCTTTCACGAGCGGGTTACGATACCAGATGGCAATCGCGGGCTTATTGGGCAGCATGGGGGTGCCGGGGAGCAGCGCGACATCAACCTGCTTGTTGATGTGCAGCTCGGGGATCAGCTCCTCCATCGGGGCATTCATTGGACCTGTGGCTGACGAGCAGAACGCCATTTTGTCTCTGACCAGCAGGAAGGCACGCACGTTGAGGCTGAAGGCTGCGCGCGAGGTCAGCTCCGCGTTAACGTCCTGGCAATTATTGAGCGTGAGCGGCTGGAGCACGTCGATCGAGGCTTTTAGCTCGTCAAAATAGCTATCCATGTAGATGCTCACATCCTTGATTAGCGTATCGAATCGAATTTCCCGCTTGTGGTAGCTCCAGAGAAATTGCAACGAACCCAGGAGCAGGGCGGCAATCAGGCCGGTAATGATACTGAGGATCAGTATCTTTCGATGACTGGAAAAGTAGCGGGTGAGCATAAACGTCGTGGTTCCTGAATTGCCGCTGATAGTATTCATTGTAACGGGCAAAAAAAAACACCGCCGAAGCAGTGCTTTTTTTTATTGTATCGCCAGCCAAGGGATAACCAACGATACAATCATCATATTAACTGCGGGTCAGTACGCGTCGCGCTTCGTTGTAGCGCTTCTTCCAGTACGGTTCATTCATGCTGGAAATAGTCACACCGCTGCTGGTGGAGGCATGTACAAACTGGTCGTTACCAATGTAGATACCCACGTGTCGACCTGTCGAACCCGCACGGAACAGAACTAAATCGCCGGTGCGCAGTTTGGAACGTGAAATCGACTTGCCCATCTCCTGCTGTTCGTAGGTCGAACGCGGAAGGTCTAACCCAAATTGTTCACGGAACGTACGCTGTACAAAACTGGAACAATCAATGCCTTTTTTGGTACTGCCGCCAAGACGGTAACGCACGCCTTTCCAGTCAGCATACTGGTCCATAATGCGGGACTTCACGTCCAGATTACGTACCATATTTTCAAATTCATCCTGAGAGGCTTGCAGTGAAGAGGCGTCTTCCATTCCCACAACACGCGTCTCAGGATGCATATTCTTTGCGGTGTTCGATGTACTACATGCAGATAACAGTACCGCGACTGCTATCGCCGGGATCCCCCGTAAGATATATCTCAGAAACGGTTGAGATTTGACCATTTTGTTTATTTTCCCTTGAAGTCCTTAACGACAAATATCGTTATAAAAATGCCAAACGTGACGAGACTAATTATCTGTTCACAATGAGACAATTGTTTCTGGCGACATTTGTGGCGCAGCGCACAAAATTATTCACCATGGAAATAATTATCCCTATGGGGCAAAACGAGTTCGAGATTAACCGATTGCCTGGGGTATTGCGAGTAAAAAAAGCCTTTTTTTATAAGAAATTGTGATACAGAAAGTAAAAATCCGTAAATGCTCAAAATAGCGGCAGATCCATAGCGTAATCGCGCAATTGCTTCATTTTTATCATGAATACGATGACGAGAATATGACAGCGAGGAAGGATCGTGGGAAGCGCTCTATCAGGGATCGCTATGATCCCCGAGCGTTAACGTTAAAAAACGTTGATTATTTGTTTAATACTTGTTTCTTTCTGCGCGGGAGGTGGCGATCGAAAACAGCGATCAGGCGATCGCTCAACGGCGTCATCAAAACCCACGGCAGACCAATCAGCACCGCGGAAAGGGAACCCACAACAATATCAGTTAGCCAGTGAGCGCCGATCATTACGCGCGGAAAGGCAAATATCACCACAATAAGCAGGGCAATAGCGAACGCTTTCTTGCCGAAATAGCGCAGCATGAACCCAGAGAAAATAAGCAGCATCATGCCGTGATCGCCCGGGAAACTGTCTTTCGACGCATCTTTTGTTGGAATATGCAGCAATTCACTCACGCGATAAATATTCGGGAAAGAGAGCGAAGGGCTTGCGCGTTTTACCGGCATCAGATGTTGCGCCAGCTGATTAACGATCACCGCGGTCAGAAGCATCACCAGTCCGATAATCAGGATACGCCGACGCCCTGAATAATCCTCTTTGAGCCAGAAAGAGAGCATCAGGCAGCCCATGGCCAGCAGGGAAAAGCCGTCAAAGGCGCGGTTGTTGGTGATCGCCACCAGCCACAGGAAGGCGTCGCTCTTCACCAGCCCCTGGTTGAAGAAATGAAACAGGGATGAATCCAGCGGGAACCAGAAACCGTGATTCACCGGGATATACCAGGAGAAGAAAAGCGCCAGACCGGCGACATTAAGCAGTAATATCAGGGGAATTCGAGTCGTCATAACGTTCTGCATAGAGTGAAAACTGGGGCAACGTTAGCCGCCCGAACTTAAACGAAGCTTCAACAGGCTGGACTGCAGGGCATTCCAGTCGGCGTTAACCGCACTAATTAACTCTATTCGGCTGTCAGGCGGCGCGACGTTTTGCGTTTCGATAAAGAAATCGTCGCCCTGGCGGTTGATCCTTACCAGCCCGTCTGGCGTGCGCATAATCCCTTTCACGCGGTCGACCGGCGCAAGCCTGGCCCACTCAAGGATGCCAATGGTATCGAAAACGGTATCGGCATCGAAAATCCATCCGCAGGCCTGATACCCCTGACCGCTGTTCAGATTACGACGCCAGCGCTGATGTTCCGGCAGGCTAAGCGCGGCCAGGCCCTGTTTTGCAGGATGGTGATGCGCATGCTCCGCGCTGGCCGGAAGTTCCGTCAGGTTCAGGCGAGGAAGATCCAGCAGGGCGCTGTCAATGTTCCCCTGGGTGGTCTGCACCCGCGTTCGATTGCCGCCGAAATGTTGCCACCACGCGTCCAGCGCGGCCTGGCTTTCCGGCGTGGCGCGATCTTCTTTGTTGGCGACGATAACGTCTGCTGAGGCAAGCTGATCGCGGAAGTTTTCATTGGCCACCGCTTTTTCATCCAGAAGCTGACGCGGATCGAGCAGGCACAGCGTGGCGCGCAGATCGATCCACGGCTCGTAAACCGGGGCGGTCAGTAAATCGAGGATCTGCTTCGGGTGGCCCAGACCGGTGGGTTCAATCAGCAGGCGGTCCGGTTTACCCTGACGCAGCAGCGTATTGAGACCCACCTGCATCGGCAGGCCGTTTACGCAGCACATGCATCCGCCGGGGATCTCTTTAATCATCGCGCCGCTGGATGAAAGCAACGCGCCATCAATGCCCACCTCGCCGAATTCATTGACCAGCACGGCCCATTTCTCTGCGGGATCTTTATTTGCCAGCAGATGAAGGATTGAGGTGGTTTTACCGCTGCCGAGAAAACCGGTGATGAGGTTGGTTTTGGTCACGTGCGCTCCGCAAGAGAATTGTGATGCTATAACACTATGCTCTTATCCTGGCGAAAAACGGGCGCAATGAGAAGGGGGAGGGCGAACGGAGGCGATATCCGTTCGCATTAAGCGCAATAATCGCTAAAGATTTAACGTTTCTATAACTGCCTGACGTGCGCCACGGCGGGCGATGCGCTGGTAGGCCTGGCTGACAGCCTCTACAAAGACGCTATTCTGCGCGAGATCGTGACCAAATACCTCACTTAGCCCCAGCAGCGCGTGGACGCGATCGGTATCGCTGCTGGCGTCGACAATCGCGCGAATTTTATCGCTGAGGGGATCGCGAACGTCAATCGCGTTGCCGCGTTCGTCGAACCCGCTGACGTAGCGCATCCAGCCGGCGACGCCCAGCGCCAGTAGCGGCCATGCTGTTTTACGCTCAAGGTGGACGCGGATCCCATCCAGCATCCGCTGCGGCAGCTTCTGGCTGCCGTCCATCGCGATTTGCCACGTACGGTGCTGTAGCGCCGGGTTAGCAAAACGCTCAATCAGACTGTCGGCGTAAGCCTTCAGGTCGACATCCTTTATGCGCAGCGTGGGTGCCTGCTCATCCAGCATTAACCGCCGGGCGGCTTCGCGAAAGGTGGTGTCTTCCATACACTCATTAATATGCGCGTACCCGGCGAGATACCCCAGATACGCCAGGAAGGAGTGGCTGCCGTTAAGCATGCGTAATTTCATCTGCTCCCATGGCAGAACGTCCTGCACCATCTGAACGCCTGCGGCTTCCCACTCAGGACGTCCGGCGACGAAATTATCTTCCACTACCCACTGAATGAACGGTTCGCAGCTGATGGCGCACGGATCGTCAACCCCGAGCGCGTCGGCGATTTCCCTGAGCGAGGCCTCCGTCGCGGCGGGAACAATTCTGTCGACCATCGTTCCCGGAAAACTCACGTGGCCTTCGATCCACTCCGCCAGCGCGGAAGAACGCTTTTGCGCCATGCCGAGCACCGCGTTTTTCACTACGTGGCCGTTGTCCGGGATATTGTCACAGGAAAGCACGGTAAACGCAGGCAAGCCGCGCTCGCGGCGGCGATTGAGGGCTTCGACCAGGATCCCCGGCGCGGAATGCGGTTCAGCGGGGTTTTCGAGGTCGTGAAGGATCCGGGCGTTTTGCAGATCCAGCTTACCGGTCGCGGGATCGATGCAGTAGCCTTTCTCCGTAATGGTGAGTGACACAATCGCCACCTGCGGCTCACAGAATTTCTCAATAATAGCGGGAAGAGAGTCCAGCTTTGCGTTCAGACATTCATGTACGGCCCCGACAACAATCGGCTGATTTCCTTCCGCGCCTTTCTCCAGCACGGTAAACAGGTGATCCTGGGCGCGCAGCTGGCTCATCAGCACATCGCCGCTGAACAGGCTAATCTCACAAATCCCCCAGTCGCCGCCTTTTTCATTCAGTACCCGGTTTGTTAACAATGCCTGGTGCGCGCGGTGAAACGCACCGAAGCCAAAATGGACGATGCGGGAGCGCAGTTGCTGACGATCGTAGCGCGGTTGCTGAACCTGGGCGGGAAGGGCGGTGGAGGCAATTGTCTTCATGAGATACACACCTGATTAACCATTAATTAACAATGTCAGTGTAAAGTTATATGACAGCAAATAAAATTGGTGAGCCGTAAATATCCCCGTTCTGTGAGTTTGATCAATCAATGTGTGGCGGTATGTTGACCCTTTACGGTAAACATGTATGGTAGTCGTCATTGCAGTACCCCATATTGGTATAACAACTTGAGAGGAAGAGGCAATGGAACAAACCTGGCGTTGGTACGGGCCGAACGATCCGGTTTCTCTTGATGATGTGCGTCAGGCTGGCGCAACGGGTGTCGTTACGGCGCTGCATCACATTCCTAACGGCCAGGTCTGGCCGGTTGAGGAAATTCAGCAGCGTCAGGCGCTGCTGGCGGAGAAAGGATTAACCTGGTCTGTGGTAGAGAGCATTCCGGTTCACGAAGATATCAAAACCCATTCCGGTGAATACCAGACCTGGATTGCGAACTATCAGCAGAGCATTCGCAACCTGGCGGCCTGCGGCATTGATACGGTTTGCTATAACTTCATGCCAATTCTGGACTGGACGCGTACCGACCTTGAATATCAGATGCCGGACGGCTCGAAAGCGCTGCGTTTCGACCAGATTGCCTTTGCGGCATTCGAGCTGCATATTCTGAAACGTCCCGGTGCCGACGCGGATTACACCGCTGAAGAGCAGCAGCAGGCGCTCGCGTGGTTTAACGCTGCCAGTGACGCAGACATCGAAAAGCTGATCCGTAATATTATTGCGGGCCTGCCGGGGGCTGAAGAGGGCTACACGCTGGATCAGTTCCGCGCGCGTCTGGCGGAATACGGCGATATTGATAAGCAGCAGCTGCGTGAAAACATGGCGTATTTCCTGCGCGCTATCGTGCCGGTAGCGGAAGAGGCCGGCGTGCGTCTGGCGGTGCACCCGGACGATCCGCCGCGTCCTATTCTCGGCCTGCCGCGCATTGTTTCTACCATTGAAGATATGCAGTGGCTGAAAGAGACGGTAAACAGCATCTATAACGGCTTTACCATGTGTACCGGCTCCTACGGGGTGCGCGCGGATAACGACCTGGTGCGGATGATTGAAACCTTCGGGGATCGTATCCACTTCACGCACCTGCGTGCGACCTGCCGTGAGGAGAATCCAAAGACCTTCCACGAGGCGGCGCACCTGGGCGGCGACGTGAATATGGTGGCGGTGGTCGACGCTATCCTGGCGGAAGAGGCGCGTCGCAAGCAGGCGGGCGATGTACGTCCTATTCCGTTCCGCCCGGATCACGGGCATCAAATGCTGGACGATCTGCGTAAGAAAACCAACCCGGGCTATTCGGCGATTGGCCGCCTGAAGGGGATGGCGGAAGTGCGCGGGGTCGAGCTGGCGCTGAAGATGACGAAGTATCCGGAGCTTCTGTAACCGGAATTGGGGGGGGGGGGGGGGGGGGCCCCCGCCCCCGCCGGGGGGGGGGGGGGGGGGGGGGTGGGGCCATCAGGCCGCTCGAGCTTCAACGCTCCAGTCCCTTCACATATCCCACCAGCTGATCCAGCACAATCCCCCACCCTTCGTGGAAGCCCATCTGTTCATGCTGCTCACGAATTTCCTTCGTCGGGTGGCGCGCAATCGCCGTGTAGCGGGTTTTGCCCTCGCCCACATCCTCCAGCAGCAGGATCGCCGTCATAAATGGCTTTTCAGCCGGCTTCCAGCCTTCAGTATAGCCGTCGGTAAAGACCAGCTTTTTACCCGGGTCGATTTCAAGAAATACGCCCCGGTTATCCATTCGCTGCCTGTCCACTTCAAACACGGTGTTGAACCGCCCGCCCACCCGCAGGTCAAGGTCGCATTCGGTCACCTTATGGGGAGCAGGAATGAAGAAGTTTTTGATGTGTTCCGGCGTGGTCCAGCAGAGCCACAGCAGGTCGCGCGGTGCGTCTACCACACGCTCCAGTTTTAAGTCAGTTTCAGGATCGAGCGTCACGATATTGTCCTCGTAAGGGAACCCCTTAAAGGATAGCCGGACTCAGGCAAATTTCCCGTTTGCCACCTCTTCCGGTGTGACCACGCCCGTATCCAGCACCCAGCCGCTAATCAGCGAGGCAGGTGTAACGTCAAACGCCGGGTTATAGACCTGCGCGTCTTCCGGCGCCCACTGCACTGCGCCAAAGCTTCCGGCTACGCCCATCACCTCGCTGGCGGCGCGCTGCTCAATCGGGATCGCGTCACCGTTCGGGCAGTCCGGGTCGAGGGTCGTTTGCGGGGCAGCAACGTAGAACGGAATGCCGTGGAATTTCGCCAGCACCGCCAGAGAATAGGTGCCGATCTTGTTCGCCACGTCGCCGTTGGCGGCAATGCGGTCTGCGCCCACCCACACAGCGTCTACCTGCCCTTTCGCCATCAGGCTGGCGGCCATGGAGTCGGTAATCAGCTGGTACGGCACGCCCAACTCGCCAAGCTCCCACGCGGTCAATCTACCGCCCTGCAGCAGCGGACGGGTTTCATCCACCCAGACGTTGCTGACGTTACCGTCCTGGTGCGCGCGGGCAATCACGCCCAGCGCGGTGCCGACGCCCGCCGTTGCCAGCCCGCCGGTGTTGCAGTGGGTCAGCAGGCGGCTGCCGGGCTTCACCAGCGCGCTGCCGGCTTTCGCAATCGCGTCGCAAAGCCGTTTGTCTTCGTCAATCAGGCGCAGCGCCTCGGCCACCAGCGCCGGAACGAAATCTTCCTGCCACAGCGCAATCTTCATGCGGTCGAGGTTGTTCATCAGGTTCACCGCCGTCGGACGGGATGCGCGCAGGGTTTCCAGCGCCGCCGCCAGCTCGTCGCGGCTTTTACCGTTTTCCGCCAGCAGCGCCAGCAGCAGGCTTGCAGAGAGACCAATCAGCGGCGCGCCGCGCACCCGCAGGGCATGAATGTGCCCAACCAGCGCCTCGACCGTCGAAGCATCCAGCCAGCGTTTCTCCTGCGGAAGCGCCTGTTGGTCGAGAATAAAGAGCTGATTATTCGCCACCCGCAGGCTGGTCGTCTGTAATGTCTGCATGTCGTTAATTCCCTGTTGCGTTGTTGTAGCACATTGTGTCAGGATGAAATCCAGATGTATAGACGTCTACATGTCTTTATTAGCAAACTCGTGAGGAGCAGGCCATGTCGCAATACCGTACCTTTACCGCTCAGGACGCCGTGGAGTATGCCAGGCAGTTTGGCGGCCTTGATGACCCATCATCGCTGGTAGAGGCGCAGGAGGTAGGCGACGGCAACCTCAATCTGGTATTCAAAATTTTCGACAGCGCGGGCGTGAGCCGCATCATCGTCAAGCAGGCGCTGCCCTACGTGCGCTGCGTCGGGGAGTCCTGGCCGCTGACGCTGGACCGCGCCCGTCTTGAGGCGCAAACGCTGGTCGAGCACTACCGGCACAGCCCGCAGCACACCGTGAAAATCCACCACTTTGACCCGGAACTGGCGGTAATGGTGATGGAAGATCTCTCCAGCCATCGCATCTGGCGCGGCGAGCTGATCAACAACATTTACTACCCGCAGGCGGCGCAGCAGCTGGGCGAATATCTCGCGCACGCGCTGTTCCACACCAGCGATTTCTACCTGCACCCGCACGAGAAAAAAGCGCAGGTGGCGAAGTTCATCAACCCGGAGATGTGCGAGATCACCGAAGATCTGTTCTTCAACGATCCGTACCAGCTCCACGAGCGCAACAGCTACCCGGCCGAGCTGGAACACGACGTGGCCGCCCTGCGCGACGACGCCCAACTTAAAGTTGCCGTAGCCTCCCTGAAGCACCGCTTCTTCTCGCATGCCGAAGCGCTGCTGCACGGGGACATCCACAGCGGCTCAATTTTTGTGGCCGACGGCAGCCTGAAGGCCATCGACGCCGAGTTTGGCTATTTCGGGCCGATTGGGTTTGACGTCGGTACCGCCATCGGCAACCTGCTGCTGAACTTCTGCGGCCTGCCGGGGCATCTGGGCATTCGCGATGCTGCCGCCGCGCGCGAGCAGCGCCTGACCGATATTCAGGAGCTGTGGAACACCTTCGCGGAACGCTTCCAGGCACTGGCAAACGAGAAAGCCCGCGACGCCGCGCTCGGCGCGCCGGGCTATGCCTCCGCGTTCCTGAAAAAAGTCTGGCATGATGCCATCGGGTTCTGCGGCACCGAATTAATTCGCCGCAGCGTCGGGCTTTCCCACGTGGCGGATATCGACACCATCCAGGATGAAGCCATGCGCCACGAATGCCTGCGCCACGCGATAACGCTCGGTAAAGCGCTGATTGTCATTGCCGACCGCATCGACAGCGCGGAAGAGCTGGTAGCACGAGTGCGGCAGTACAGCTGATTTTTCCCCTCTCCCACAGAGAGAGGAACATTCACAATCATTGACTATAATTTAATCGCAGACTTGTTGTAACTCACTGATTAACAAGTCTATTTAACAGTTGTGCAATCCTATTCGGATGCATACGATTTCAGTGTAACAGCACCCGCAACAACACCCGCTGTTATGCAAATTGTATGCACCGCTTATGCAAAAAGGAGAAAGCAACAATGCGGTTAAATGATAGTGTGATCGGCGGACTACGCGCAAAAGAGTCAGCTTACTATGTTTTCCGGGACGACGGTACGAGGGGAACCGGGCGGTTAGGTATAAAAATTTTTCCTTCAGGCCGTAAATCGTTCGTCTATCGCTTTCAGGTCGGGGGCAAGCGCAAGTTTAAAACGTTGGGAGACTGGCCTCGTTTCACGCTCGAACAGGCAACGCAACGTTATGCTGAATTGGCAGGTATGGCGCACCAGGAGCGTTCTGACGCGATGGGTAAAAAAATGCGTACCGGAACATTGCGCGAACTGTTTGCAGCATTCATAGCGTTTAAATCGCGTTCAGGACATCGCAGTACAATCAGTCAGTACGGCGCACTCTCGGAACAGGTGATCAAATTAAAGCTATTTACAGGCGATGAAATAGCAAATGAGATTACATATGTGCAGATTACGCGCTGTATCCAGCACTGGACAAAGCAAGGTTATATGTCAAGGGCTAAAGAAGTCCGAAAGAAGCTACATGCGCTGTACGAATACGGCGCTGTAGCTGATAATGATCCAATGAGTGATTCAAACTCAAGCGGTGTGCAGTTTCAGATTTCAAATAATCCTGTTCGTAACGTTCAGAACTTTGACGCAGGAACCCCCGGAGAACGTTATCTAGATTTTAAAGAGTTACGATATCTATTAACGCTACTCAATAACGAAAAAAACATACTCCCTCCTGACGTTCACTCTTTAATAGAGTTGGGATTTTATACATGCGGTCAACGCCCCTTTGAATTGTGTCATTTACAGAAAAGTAGATATGTTCCTGAAAATAACAAAATCATACTTGCTAAAGAGTTTTCGAAAACAGGGATAGAATTTGTAATATATCTTTCTGAAAAGGCGAAAGTAGTTCTGGCAAAACAGGCTGAAAGATATCCTGACAGTGATTTCTTTTTCCCCAATGTCAACTTTGATGAACAATTAAAAAAGTATAATAAATAAATAAAAATGAATCCAGTTACTAAAATGGAAAAGCCCACTAAAGGGCTTAATAGTGATGCATGGAAAAAGCATATGAACGAATTCACAAAAAAACATTTCGATCAGTCGTTCACAATGCGCGACATTCGTCGTACATTCAAAACACTTGGAGGAATGTTACACTTCACTGAAAATGAGCGTGATATAGTCAACCAGCACGTAAATAAAACCATTAGTAAAAAACATTATGATAAATATGATTATTTCGTAGAGAAGCGTGAAACAACTTTAAAATGGGATAAAGCGCTTGGAATTTTGTTATCAAAGGATGGGTTACAAAATATAGAAA
>NZ_JAWNCA010000021.1:0-84169 GCF_034106185.1 Enterobacter sp. 296B2
GTACATCATTTAGAAGTGTTTCGCCCGTGGGGGAAATATACTGTAATTGACAATGGTGTTAATTACCTGGTCAGACGTATAAATGTTAAACCGGGTGAAAAATTTGTCGCACAACTGCATAAGCATAGAGCAGAACACTGGATAGTCGTGTCGGGTACCGCTCGTGTTACAAAAGACGAAAAGACTTTTTTAGTTTCAGAAAATGAATCAACATTTATACCCGTTAATACTGTCCATGCACTTGAAAACGCTGGCGTAATCCCGTTAGAGCTTATCGAAATCCAGTCAGGAAATTACCTTGGCGAGGATGATATTATTCGCATGGAAACGCGTTTTGGATATTCAGAGTGAGAGATAAATGAACCTGGTTTATAATAGTCGAGATATTATCAAAAATTCAGGCATTGCTTTTGGAACTAGCGGTGCCCGTGGTCTTGTTAGCGATTTTACACCTGAAGTTTGTGCTGCTTTTACTGTTTCATTCCTGACCGTAATGCAGCAACAATTTTCGTTCGATACAATAGCACTTGCAATTGATAATAGACCAAGCAGCTACCAAATGGCTCAGGCTTGTGCCGCGGCGCTAAAGGACAAAGGAATTGATACTGTATTCTATGGGGTTGTACCTACTCCAGCCTTGGCTTATCAATCTATGTCAGATTATGTGCCTGCGATCATGATCACGGGTAGTCATATCCCGTTTGATCGCAATGGCCTAAAGTTTTATAGACCTGACGGTGAAATTACTAAAGAGGATGAAAATGCTATTGTTCAAGCTGAAGCTTCATTCGGATACATTAAGACAGAAGAGTTGTTGACTTCCTCGCTTGCCGCTGAAAATTATATTGCACGATATACCTCGTTATTTTCAACACCATTTCTGAAAAATAAACGTATTGGCATTTATGAGCATTCAAGTGCAGGCCGGGATCTTTATAAGCCTTTGTTTAATGCTTTAGGTGCTACTGTTATCAGTTTAGCCAGAAGTGATGAATTTGTCCCTATTGATACTGAAGCAGTAAGTGAAGATGATAGTCGTAAGGCAATAAAATGGGCAAAGGAATTACAGCTAGATGCAATATTTTCTACTGATGGAGATGGTGACAGACCTCTTATCGCAGATGAAAATGGAAATTGGTTGCGAGGTGATGTTTTAGGCTTATTATGTTCACTGGAATTAACCGCGGATGCTGTAGCGGTTCCTGTAAGTTGTAATAGTATCATTTCTTCACATAATTACTTTAAGCATGTGATGCGAACCAAAATTGGTTCTCCTTATGTTATTGCTGCATTTGCGGAGCTAGCTGCAAATTATAATTGTGTTGTAGGTTTTGAAGCTAATGGTGGTTTTTTATTGGGCAGTGATGTCTTTATTAACCAGCATTTGCTTAGAGCGTTACCAACTCGTGATGCAGTCCTCCCTGCTATTATGCTACTTTATAGAGCAAAAGATAATGGTATTGGTGAACTTGTTTCACAACTGCCAGCACGTTATACCCATTCCAATAGATTACAAAATGTAGATTCTCTAACAAGCGTGTCATTAATTAATTTAGGACTATCAGACCACGTTAAGTTTATGGAGTATATCGGATTAAATGATTGTCAGATATTGAACTCGGATATTACTGATGGGTTGCGAATTACATTGGACAATAATAGTATTGTACATTTGCGCCCTTCAGGCAATGCTCCTGAGTTACGTTGTTATGCAGAGGCTGACTCTCAAGACGCAGCATACAAACTTGTTGAAACTGTCCTTGCTAATATCGAAATGCAGGTTGGGTAAAATCTTTAAATATAGTAGACCTTAAGCGTTTATCTCGGGAACGCTTAACTTGGCTATTTGGTACCCATTTAGAGGGCGTGAGTTTAATGGATAGTATTGATAACAAGTATAATCCACAGTTATTTAAGATATTATTGGCTATTTCGGATTTATTTTTTTTCAATGTAGCGTTGTGGCTATCTTTAGGGTGCGTATATTTAATTTTTAATGAGGTTCAGCGTTTTATTCCGCAAGAACAATTAGACTTGCGCTTCATTTCGCATTTCATACTTTCAATCGTCTGTGTAGGATGGTTTTGGATACGTTTGCGTCATTACACTTATCGCAAACCATTTTGGTATGAATTAAAAGAAATTATTCGGACAATTGTGATTTTTGCCGTGTTTGATTTGGCGCTGATTGCGTTTACAAAATGGCAATTTTCTCGTTATGTTTGGGTGTTTTGCTGGTCGTTTGCGCTGATTTTGGTGCCCTTGTTCCGTGTACTAACAAAGCACTTGCTAAATAAATTAGGGATCTGGAAAAAAACAACCGTCATTCTTGGGTGTGGTGAAAATGCAATCGGTGCATACAATGCTCTGCAGAGCGAAGAGATGATGGGTTTTAATGTTGTGGCTTTCTTTGATACTGATGCTGCATCATCTGAGATTTGTTCACTACCTGTAATACAAGATGTAGAAAAAATTTGGAGTTTAAATCGTACCGGAGATATTCATTATATACTTGCCTATGAATATACCGAGCTTGATAAAACACAATTATGGCTTCGTGAGTTATCTAAACACCATTGTCGTTCAGTTACAGTTGTGCCTTCTTTCCGCGGATTGCCCTTATATAATACCGATATGTCCTTCATTTTTAGCCATGAAGTGATGTTATTGAGGATACAAAACAATCTTGCCAAAAGGACCTCTCGTTTTCTTAAGCGTACTTTCGATATTGTTTGCTCTTCATTAATATTGTTAGTCGCATCACCGCTCATGGTTTACCTGTGGTACAAAGTGACACGTGATGGTGGGCCAGCCATTTATGGTCATCAGCGTGTAGGGCGAAACGGTAAGTTATTCCCGTGCTACAAATTCCGCTCAATGGTGATGAATTCTCAGGAAGTGTTAAAAGAGCTTCTGGATAGCGATCCGGAGGCGCGGGCTGAGTGGGAAAAAGATTTTAAATTAAAGAATGATCCACGTATTACCGCTGTGGGGCGTTTTATTCGTAAAACCAGCCTTGATGAATTACCGCAATTATTCAACGTGCTTAAAGGTGAAATGAGCCTGGTTGGTCCGCGACCTATCATTTCTGACGAACTGGAGCGTTACTGTGATGATGTTGATTATTATCTGATGGCGAAGCCGGGTATGACAGGATTATGGCAAGTGAGTGGTCGTAACGACGTTGATTACGATACACGCGTCTATTTTGATGCATGGTACGTCAAAAACTGGACTCTTTGGAATGATATTGCCATTTTGTTTAAGACGGTGAAGGTTGTGTTACATCGTGATGGTGCATACTGAGATTCTCAGCCGATAATTCACTAGAAAATATGCAGTTATGTGATCAGTGCATCATTTGCTACCCTCTTACCTCACCCTTGAGTTAACATGTTTTTTACTTTACCCGTCGTTCGCATTCCGGCGGGGTATCCACACCTGACAGGAGTATGTAATGTCCAAGCAACAGATCGGCGTTGTCGGTATGGCAGTGATGGGGCGCAACCTGGCGCTCAACATCGAAAGCCGTGGTTATACCGTCTCCGTTTTCAACCGCTCCCGTGATAAGACCGAAGAAGTGATTGCCGAGAATCCAGGCAAGAAACTGGTTCCTTTCTATACGGTGAAAGAGTTCGTTGAGTCCCTGGAAACGCCTCGTCGTATCCTGTTAATGGTGAAAGCGGGCGCGGGTACCGATGCTGCTATCGACTCCCTGAAGCCTTACCTTGAAAAAGGTGACATCATCATTGATGGCGGTAACACCTTCTTCCAGGACACCATTCGTCGTAACCGTGAGTTGTCCGCTGAAGGCTTCAACTTCATCGGTACCGGTGTTTCCGGTGGTGAAGAGGGCGCGCTGAAAGGTCCATCAATCATGCCTGGTGGCCAGAAAGAAGCGTACGAACTGGTTGCGCCAATCCTGACTAAAATCGCTGCTGTTGCGGAAGATGGTGAGCCGTGTGTGACTTATATCGGTCCGGACGGTGCTGGTCACTATGTCAAAATGGTGCACAACGGCATCGAATACGGCGATATGCAGCTGATCGCAGAAGCATACTCCCTGCTGAAAGGCGGCCTGAATCTCTCTAACGAAGAGCTGGCTGAAACCTTTACCGAGTGGAATAAAGGCGAGCTGAACAGCTATCTGATCGACATCACCAAAGATATCTTCACGAAGAAAGATGAAGAGGGTAAATACCTGGTTGATGTGATTCTGGATGAAGCAGCGAACAAAGGTACCGGTAAATGGACCAGCCAGAGCTCTCTGGATCTGGGCGAGCCGCTGTCTCTGATCACCGAATCCGTCTTTGCGCGTTATATCTCTTCTCTGAAAGAGCAGCGCGTTGCGGCTTCTAAAGTGCTGTCTGGCCCTCAGGCTAAACCAGCCGGTGACAAAGCTGAGTTCGTCGAGAAAGTTCGTCGCGCCCTGTACCTGGGTAAAATCGTCTCTTACGCGCAGGGCTTCTCTCAGCTGCGTGCGGCGTCAGACGAGAACAACTGGGATCTGAACTACGGTGAGATTGCGAAGATCTTCCGCGCGGGTTGCATCATTCGTGCGCAGTTCCTGCAGAAAATCACCGATGCCTATGCTGAAAACGCGGGTATCGCCAACCTTCTGCTGGCCCCGTACTTCAAAAAGATTGCGGATGAATACCAGCAGGCATTGCGTGAAGTGGTTGCCTACGCCGTACAGAACGGAATCCCGGTTCCAACCTTCTCTGCGGCAGTAGCTTATTATGACAGCTATCGTGCTGCTGTTCTGCCTGCCAACCTGATCCAGGCACAGCGTGACTATTTTGGTGCGCATACTTACAAGCGCACGGATAAAGAAGGTGTGTTCCATACCGAATGGATGGAGTGAGTTAAAACCTTCGCAATAATACCAACCCGGAGCTTGTCTCCGGGTTTTTTTATGCAAAAAATGCCGGCCATTATTCGAAGTAGTCTGAATCTCATCCCGCTCGTTGTGATTACTCCTGGTTTGCCTTGACAGTTCTGTTTGTCAGGAGGTACAAAGCCCAACAGTTATGTTTATCGCGATGGTCTGCCGGCCATCAATACAGTTAACTAAAAGAAGTCATTAGCGAATGAAAATAACAATTTCCGGAACAGGGTATGTCGGTCTTTCTAACGGCATTCTGATTGCTCAGAACCATGAAGTGGTTGCGCTGGATATCGTGCAGGCCAAAGTGGATATGCTCAATCAGAAGAAATCGCCGATTGTCGACAAAGAAATCCAGGACTATCTCAGCAATAAACCGCTGAATTTCCGCGCCACGACAGATAAAGAAGATGCATACCGCGATGCGGATTACGTCATCATTGCGACGCCTACTGACTACGATCCAAAAACCAACTATTTCAACACCTCAACCGTAGAAGCGGTTATCAAAGATGTTATTGCGATTAATCCTGATGCGGTGATGGTTATTAAATCGACCATTCCTGTCGGCTTTACCAAATCCATCAAAGAAAAGTTTGGTATTGATAATATCTTCTTCTCGCCAGAGTTCCTGCGTGAGGGGAGAGCGCTTTACGATAACCTGCATCCTTCGCGTATCGTTATTGGCGAACGCTCTGAGCGTGCTGAACGCTTTGCCGCACTGCTGCAGGAAGGCGCAGTGAAGAAAGATATTCCGGTGCTGTTCACGGACTCCACCGAAGCGGAGGCGATTAAGCTTTTCGCAAACACCTATCTGGCAATGCGAGTTGCGTACTTCAATGAGCTCGACAGCTATGCAGAAAGTCTTGGGCTGAACACCCGCCAAATTATTGAAGGGGTTTGCCTCGACCCGCGTATTGGCAACCACTATAACAACCCGTCATTTGGCTACGGTGGCTATTGCCTGCCAAAAGATACCAAGCAGCTGCTGGCGAACTACCAGGCCGTGCCGAATAACCTGATATCGGCGATTGTTGACGCTAACCGTACGCGTAAAGATTTCATCTCCGATTCCATTCTTGCGCGCCAGCCGAAAGTGGTGGGAGTGTACCGTCTGATCATGAAGAGCGGTTCCGATAATTTCCGCGCCTCTTCCATTCAGGGGATTATGAAGCGCATCAAGGCGAAAGGCGTGGAGGTCATTATCTATGAGCCTGCCATGCAGGAAGATCAGTTCTTCAATTCCCGTGTGATCCGCGATCTGGATGCCTTCAAAAAAGAAGCGGATGTCATTATCTCGAACCGCATGGCGGAAGAGCTGGCTGACGTCGCTGACAAAGTCTATACCCGCGATCTCTTCGGTAGCGACTAAATCTCTTTCATGATGAAAAAACCCGGCTGATTTGCCGGGTTTTTTATTTTCAGACCTTGTAAAACTCGCGGTACCATTCAACGAAGTTCTTCACTCCGTCTTTAACCGAGGTTTGTGGTTTGAAACCGATCACGTCATACAGCGCTTTCGTGTCGGCACTGGTTTCCAGTACGTCGCCCGGCTGGAGCGGCAACATATTTTTCTCGGCTTTTTTACCCAGCGCGTCTTCCAGTGCTGTGATGTAGTCCATCAGCTCTACTGGGGAGCTGTTACCGATGTTGTAAACGCGGTAAGGTGCTGAACTGGTTGCCGGTGAGCCGGTCTCAACGGTCCAGTTTGCGTCAGGATGGGGAATAACATCCTGCAGACGAATAATCGCTTCAGCAATATCATCGATGTAGGTAAAGTCGCGCTTCATCTTCCCGTAGTTATAGACATCGATGCTTTTGCCTTCAATCATTGCCTTAGTAAATTTAAACAGCGCCATATCCGGGCGTCCCCACGGACCGTATACGGTAAAGAAGCGCAGTCCGGTGGTCGGCAAGTTGTACAGGTGCGAATAGGTGTGCGACATCAGTTCATTGGCTTTTTTGGTCGCAGCATAGAGTGAAACGGGGTGATCCACGGAATCATCAGTAGAGAACGGCATTTTACGGTTGAGGCCATATACGGAGCTGGACGAGGCATAAAGCAGATGCTGAACGTGGTTATGGCGACACCCTTCCAGCACGTTGAGATGGCCAATAAGATTGGCATCCGCATAGGCGTGCGGGTTTTCCAGGGAGTAACGAACGCCTGCCTGTGCAGCCAGATGAATGACGCGATCAAACTTTTCACTGGCGAAAAGCGCAGCCATGCCTTCACGGTCTGCTAACTCAAGCTTGTGAAAGGTGAAACGCTCTGATTGTATCCGTTCCAGACGCGCCAGTTTCAGGTTGACATCGTAGTAGTCATTCAGGTTATCAATACCGACAACCTGATGTCCGGCCTCAATGAGGCGTTTACTGACATTCGAACCGATAAAACCTGCTGCACCGGTGACCAGAAATTTCATATTTTCCCTCTTAAACCCTTATTCTTACAGATGCGATAACGCATCACATGGTGTCTATGATAGCGCGAAGGGGAGCGAGTTACATAACGCATCTTTCCGATATAACTCATCGGATTCTTATAGAAAAATCCGCAGTAATAGATAAACTATGCAAACATAATTATGTTTCCCCTTTTTCATCAGTTAGGGATTGTATGACGCAAAACAACAATAGCCAGGTCAGCCGAAGCAACGACCCTGAGCAAATTGATTTACTTGATTTAGTGTTACAGCTGTGGCGTGGAAAGTGGATGATAGCAACGTTTGTTGTTGTTTTTATTGCCCTGGCCGTGGGATATCTTTCAATTGCTAAGGAAAAGTGGACCTCAAGCGCGATCATTGCCCAACCTGATGCAGCGCAGATAGCGACCTACTCAAACGCATTGAACATCCTCTACGGCAGCGCAGCTCCTTCAATGCTGGACATTCAAACGCGCGCGATTGACCGTTTTAACGCCTCTTTCTCTGCGTTATCCCAGGCGCTGGACAACCAGGATGTGCCTGAAAAACTGACTATTGAGCCTGCTGTTAAAGGGCAGCCGCTGCCGTTAAGCGTCTCCTATGCCAGTACATCAGCTGAAGCGGCGCAAAAGCAGCTGGCGCAGTACATCCAGCAGATTGATGAACAGACGGCAAAAGAACTTGCCCTTGACCTCAAGGACAATATCAAGGAGCAGATTAAAACGCTGAACGATTCTCTGGTTAGCCAGGAGAAGGTCGCTCAGGAGCAGAAAGATCTGCGTATTAAACAGATTGCAGAAGCATTGAAGAATGCTGAAGCGGCGAAAATCTCCTCGCCACAGATTCAGCAAACCCAGGATGTCACTCAGGAAACGATGTTCCTGCTGGGAAGTGAAGGGCTGAAATCGATGATAGACAATGAAGCGTCGCGCCCGCTGATCTTCTCTACCGCATATTATCAGACTAAACGAAACCTGCTGGACATCCAGAACCTGAACGTGAATCCTGACACTATCCACGTTTATCGTTACGTTATGAAGCCGGATCTGCCCGTTCGTCGCGATAGTCCTAAGAAAGCGGTTATTCTTGTTCTAGCCGTGCTGCTGGGCGGTATGATTGGCTCTGGTGTGGTTCTGGGGCGTAATGCATTGCGCAACTACAAACCAAAAGCCTGATTTGCAGATTTAAAAAAACCGGGGATAATTAATCCCCGGTTTTTTTATTTGTGTCGTTTGCGAAGATTCTCAATCACCGCCGTCAAATCCAGCTCCTGATCCTGCAGCAGCACCAGCAGGTGATACATCAAATCCGATGCTTCATTCGTCAATTCTTCCCGGTCATGTACGGTCGCGGCCAGCGCCGTCTCAACGCCTTCTTCTCCCACCTTCTGCGCAATGCGCTTAGTCCCGCTGGCATACAGCTTCGCGGTATAGGAGCTCTCAGGATCCGCCGATTTACGCTCCGCCAGCAGCTGCTCCAGCTGATACAGAAACAGCCACTGATGACTCGTCTCGCCAAAGCAGCTGCTGGTGCCCTTATGGCAGGTTGGGCCGATTGGGTTTACCAGCACCAGCAGGGTGTCGTTATCGCAGTCTGGCGTCATGCTGACCACGTTCAGGAAGTGCCCCGAGGTTTCCCCTTTGGTCCACAGGCGCTGCTTCGTACGCGAGAAAAACGTCACTTTGCCGCTGTCGATCGTTTTTGCCAGCGCGTCCTGGTTCATATAACCCAGCATCAGCACTTCGCCCGAGACGGCATGCTGTACAACCACCGGCAGTAATCCGTCAGTTTTTTCCCAGTCCAGCTGCGCCTGTTGTTGCTCTGTTAACATACCCTGATCTCCACGCCCTGGTCGGCCAGGTACGTTTTTAACTCACCAATATTGATAATCTGTTTGTGGAACACGGAGGCGGCAAGGGCACCGTCCACGTTCGCATCGCGGAAGGCTTCCAGGAAATGCTCCTTGGTGCCTGCGCCGCCGGAGGCAATCAGCGGAACGTGGCAGACCGCGCGCACTTTCTTCAGCTGCTCGAGGTCATAACCGTTACGCACGCCATCCTGGTTCATCATATTGAGAACAATCTCGCCTGCGCCACGCTTTTGCACTTCCTGCACCCAATCGAGCGTTTCCCACTGGGTGACGCGGGTACGACTTTCATCGCCGGTGTACTGGTTGACGTGGTACTTGCCCGTTGCGGCGTCATACCAGGTGTCGATTCCAACCACAATACACTGCACGCCAAAGCGATCGGCCAGGCGTGTAATCAACTCCGGCTCGGCCAGAGCAGGGGAGTTGATGGAAATCTTGTCGGCACCAAAAGAGAGAATTTTGGCAGCGTCGTCAGCGGACTTAATCCCGCCCGCTACGCAGAACGGAATGTCGATCACTTCCGCCACGCGCGCCACCCAGCTTTTGTCGACCACGCGGCCATCGCTGGAAGCGGTAATATCGTAAAATACCAGCTCGTCTGCGCCTTCATCGGCATAGCGTTTTGCCAGCGGAACGATGTCGCCAATGATTTCGTGGTTGCGGAACTGCACGCCTTTCACGACCTGACCGTCGCGTACGTCCAGGCAAGGGATTATCCGTTTTGCCAGCATTGAATCGCCTCCGTCACAGTAAATTTACCTTCCAGCAGGGCCCGGCCCACAATCACACCCTGTACACCTGTACCGCGCAGCGCGGCAACGTCGTCTATATCACCAATGCCGCCTGAAGACTGGAAGGCTACCTGCGGATAACGCGCGCAGACCTCTTCATACAGCGAGACGTTAGAGCCCGCCAGCGTTCCGTCGCGGGAAATATCGGTACACAACACGTGCTTCAGGCCAACGGGAAGATAGATATCGACCAGCTCTTCCAGCGTCACGCCGGAGTTTTCCTGCCAGCCGCTGACGGCAACCTGCTTTTTACCCTGCTCGTCAATGCGCACGTCCAGCGCCAGTACAAGGGCGTCGGCGCCAAAGCGGCGGAACCAGCCTTTCACCGTGTCAGGATCTTTCACGGCAGTTGACCCTACCACCACGCGCGCCACGCCAGCGTCCAGCAGCGCCGCAACGTCCTCTTCCGTACGAACGCCGCCGCCGACCTGTACGGGCACGTCAACACCAGCAACAAGCTGTTTAAGCAGCGGGATCTGGCGCTTCGCCGGATCTTTCGCGCCCGTCAAATCCACCAGATGCAGCACCTGGGCCCCCTGAGCGGCATAATCCTGCAGACGCGGCAGCGGGTCGTTTCCGTAGTCTCGCTGCTGGCCGTAATCGCCCTGGTGGAGACGGACAACCGTGCCGTCAATTAAATCTAAAGCGGGAATAATCATCACATCTCCAGGAAGTTTTTCAGCAGCTGCGCACCCGCGGCACCAGAGCGCTCCGGGTGAAACTGCACGCCGAAGAAATTGTCTTTCTGTACCGCCGCAGTAAACGCCTCGCCATAATTGCACTGGGCGATGGTATTGGTGTTTACGGGCATGGCGTAGCTGTGCACGAAGTAAAAGTACGCGCCGTCTTCGATGCCGCGAAACAACCGGTCGCCCGCTTTGGCGTAAACGCGGTTCCAGCCCATATGCGGCAGAGGCAGACCGTGGTCGGTCATTTTTGGGACGTCTTCGTCGATAATGCCCAGCAGGTCAACGCCGTTACTCTCGTCGCTGCGACGGCCCAGGAGCTGCATGCCCAGGCAAATGCCCAGCACCGGCTGGGTACAGGCTTTGATCAGATCGACCAGCTCGCGTTCGCGAATCTGATCCATCGCGGCCTGCGCGGTGCCAACGCCCGGCAGGAATAACTTATCGGCGCGCAAGACAACGTCCGGATCGCGGCTTACCACCGGCTCATAGCCGTGGCGCGCAATGGCCGATTTTACGGAGTTGAGGTTGGCGCATCCGGTATCCAGAATCACCACGTTCATTACAGCACTCCTTTTGATGAGGGAAGGGCATCGCCTTCCACGCGGATCGCCTGGCGCAGCGTACGGCCAAAGGCTTTAAACAGGCTCTCCACGCGGTGGTGATCGTTTTTGCCCTTGGTCTTCAGATGCAGCGTCAGGCCCATGGTGTAGGACAATGAACGGAAGAAGTGCTCCACCATTTCGGTGCTGAGATCGCCCACACGCTGGTAGGTGAAATCAGCTTTATATTCCAGGTGCGGACGACCTGAAATGTCCATGGCGCAGCGCGCCAGGCACTCGTCCATCGGCAGGACGAAGCCGAAACGGTTGATGCCGCGCTTGTCGCCGAGCGCCAGCTTCAGGGCTTCACCCAGCGCCAGGCCGGTATCTTCCACTGTGTGGTGATCGTCAATGTAAAGGTCGCCTTTTACCGCGATCTCCATGCGGAAGCCGCCGTGGGTGGCAATCTGATCCAGCATATGGTCGAAGAAACCGACGCCGGTGTGGATCTTGCTGCCGCCTTCACGGTCCAGCCAGACCTTCACATCAATCTGCGTCTCTTTGGTGTTGCGCTCAACGTGGGAATAGCGGTCGCGCTTTGTCAGCTGCTCGCCAATTTTCGCCCAGTTAAGGTTGTTGCGGTCGTAGCGCAGCCCCGCGATGCCCATGTTTTCCGCCAGCGTGATATCGGTGATGCGATCGCCGATGACATAGCTGTTGGTTTTATCCAGCGCATCTTCAGCCAGGTAACGCTCTACCAGCTTCACCTTTGGCTTACGGCAGTCGCACTCGTCGGCCGGCATGTGCGGGCAAATCAGCACTTCATCAAATACCACGCCCTGAGAGGTCAGCACCTGCATCATCAGATTATGCGGGCCGTCAAAGTCCGCCTGCGGGAAGCTGTCAGTACCCAGACCGTCCTGATTGGTGATCATCACCAGCTTAAATCCGGCTTTCTGCAGCTTAAGCAGCACCGGGATCACGTCCGGTTCAAAAGCCAGTTTGTCGAATCGATCGACCTGAAAATCGGCTGGTGGCTCCGAAATAAGGGTGCCGTCACGATCGATGAAAAGGATCTTCTGGGTCATACTTTCTCCGCTTTCAGGGCGTCAATCACGCGCTGGCTCTCTGCGCGGGTGCCTACGGTAATGCGCAAGCATCCGCTCAGGGAAGGTTGTTTATTCTGGTCTCGTAAGATAATGCCCTGATCCCACAAAGATTTAAATACGGCACTGGAGGCGGTGAAGCGCGCCAGGATATAGTTGGTTTCCGAGTCGAACACCTGCTCCACGCAGGGAATATCCTTCAGGGCTGTCACCAGATATTGACGCTCCGCCAGAATTTGCGCCACGCGCTCGCGCATTGCATTTATGCCCTGCGGCGTCAGCGCCTGTGCCGCAATATCGGCAACCGGCGTTGAGAGCGGGTACGGGGCGATCACTTTCAGCAGCAGGTCGATAACCTCTTTATTCGCCAGCGTGAATCCGCAGCGCAGACCTGCAAGGGCAAAGGCTTTCGACAGCGTGCGCAGCACAACCAGGTGCGGATACTCTTTCAGCCAGCCTGCCAGCGTTGCCTGCGGACAGAACTCAATATAGGCTTCATCCGCGACCACCAGGGCTTTACCGCGCGTCATCTCCAGCAGGGTGCGAATATCCTGCGGGTTGATAATCTGCCCGGTTGGGTTATTTGGGCTGCAGACGAAGACAACCTTCACGCCATCGAGATTGTCTGCAATGCCCTGCAAATCGAGCTGCCAGTTCTCCAGCGCCTGCACGTTGCGGCACGCCACGCCGAAGGTTTCGGCGCTGACGCTGTACATGCCGTAGGTAGGCTGGCAGTACATCACCGCGTCTTTGCCCGGCTCGCAGAACGCGCGGATCAGCAGCTCAATGCCCTCATCCGCGCCGCGACTGACCAGCACCTGCTCCGGCTTCACGCCCGCGTACTGCGCGTAGTTTTCGATAACCGCCTTCGGCTGACACTCCGGATAGCGGTTCAGCGTTTGCTGCGACAGCTCAAACTGCACCGCAGTTGGGAATTCGTTGGCGTTCAGCCAGACGTCCCCGTTTCCGCCCAGACGACGCGCAGACTGGTAAGGCGTCAGGCGACGGACATTTTCGCGGGCTAACTCTTCAATGTTCATGCTTGCTCCTTCAGGGCTGCAACGCGCAGCGTCACGGCATTTTTGTGGGCGGTCAGTCGCTCGGCGGCGGCCAGGGTCTCAATAGTGGAGGCCAGTGAGGCAAACCCTTCGCGGGAGAGTTCCTGCACGGTCATGCGTTTCTGGAAATCCGCCAGGCCAAGGCTGGAGCAGGTAGAGGTATAGCCGTACGTCGGCAGCACGTGGTTAGTGCCGGAGGCGTAATCCCCCGCGGATTCCGGTGACCAGTCGCCGAGGAACACCGAGCCGGCGCTGGTGATGCTGTCGACCAGATCGCGCGCGCTGCGGGTCTGAATAATCAGGTGCTCCGGGCCGTACTGGTTGGAGATGGCAATGCACTGCGCCAGATCGCGCGCCACAATCAGGCGGCTGGCCGCGAGCGCCTGGCGTGCCGTGTCGGCGCGGGGCAGGTCGGCAAGCTGGCGCTCGACGGCTTCACCCACGCGTTTCGCCATATCGGCATCCGGCGTCAGCAGGATCACCTGTGAGTCCGGGCCGTGTTCCGCCTGTGAAAGCAGGTCGGAGGCCACGAAGTCAGGCGTTGCGCCGCTGTCGGCAATGACCAGCACTTCAGACGGACCGGCAGGCATATCGATGGCCGCGCCGTCCAGACGCTGGCTGACCTGGCGCTTGGCTTCGGTCACGTACGCATTGCCAGGGCCAAAGATTTTGTCGACCTTCGGAATGGATTCAGTCCCGAATGCCAGGGCAGAAATCGCCTGCGCACCGCCCACTTTATAGATCGCCTGCACCCCGCACAGCTTCGCCGCATAAAGGATTTCGTCGGCAATCGGTGGCGGTGAGCAAAGCACCACTTTCTGGCATCCGGCGATACGCGCCGGCGTGGCGAGCATTAATACGGTCGAGAACAGCGGCGCTGAACCGCCGGGGATATAAAGCCCCACTGATGCAACCGGGCGCGTCACCTGCTGGCAGCGTACGCCGGGCAGGGTTTCGACATCCACGGTCTGCAGCTTCTGCGCGGTGTGGAAGGTATCAATGTTTTTTACCGCGACGGCCATCGCCTGTTTGATCTCGTCACCCAGACGATCGGTGGCATCAATGATTTCCTGCTCGGTAACCTGTAACGTGCCGACTTCCGTCTTATCAAACTTCGCGCTGTATTCACGCAGCGCGTCATCGCCACGGGCTTTGACGTTATCCAGGATCTCCGCCACGGTGCGTGAGATGCTTTCTGAGGCGGAAATCGCCGGGCGCATCAGCAGCTCGCGACGCTGTGCGTCGCTACAGGTATTCCAGTCGATGATTGTGTTAAAGCTCATGGCCATTACTCCATCATCTTCTCAATAGGCAGCACCAGAATGGAGCTTGCGCCCAGCGCCTTCAGTTTTTCCATGGTTTCCCAGAACAGGGTTTCGCTGCTCACCATGTGCATCGCCACGCGCTGCTGATCGCCTGCCAGCGGCAGGATGGTTGGGCGCTCAGCGCCAGGCAGCAGAGCGATGACCTCTTCCAGACGTTCGGTTGGGGCGTGCATCATGATGTATTTCGATTCGCGCGCCTGAATGACGCCCTGAATGCGGGTCAGCAGTTTGTCGATCAGTTGCTGCTTGGCGTCGGCCATCTCGCCATCGCGCTGAATCAGGCACGCTTTAGAGCGGTAGATCACTTCCACTTCGCGCAAACCGTTCGCTTCCAGCGTCGCGCCGGTAGAGACGAGGTCACAGATGGCGTCTGCCAGACCCGCACGCGGTGCCACTTCAACGGAGCCGTTCAGCAGGCAGGATTTAAACTGCACGCCTTTCTGGTCGAGATAGCGCTTCAACAGGTGAGGGTAGGAGGTGGCGATACGTTTGCCGTTCAGCGCGGCCGGGCCGTCCCACGCTTCATCAACCGGTGTTGCCAGCGACAGGCGGCAGCCGCCGAAGTCCAGACGACGCAGGGTGAAGTAACGCGGATCTTCGCCCTGCGCGCGGCGGGTCAGCAGCTCTTCTTCCAGCACGTTTTCACCGATGATGCCGAGGTCAACGACACCATCCATGACCAGGCCGGGAATATCGTCATCACGCACGCGCAGAATGTCGATGGGCATGTTTTCAGCCAGAGCAATCAGGCGCTGGGTGTGCAGGTTAATTTTAATCCCGCAGCGGGCCAGCAGTTCGCGTGAGTCGTCGCTCAAACGGCCTGATTTTTGAATAGCTATGCGTAAGCGTGAGTTATCTAACATTCTTTATTCCTCGTTAACCTGTTTTAACCTGTCTGAATTCGGTCCAAAAAAAAGCCCCCGGAAGAAGATCTTCCGGGGGCTTTTTCATGCGTTCATGCACCACTGGAAGATCCAAACGTCTTCCAGCACACATCGCCTGAAAGACTAGTCAGGATGATGGTGATGATGGTGGTGTTTAAATTGAACGCGTGTCATATAAATTCTCGATGAATGCTTATTCATTTGATGTCTTTTAACCTAAACCAGTTGTACGACATATTGCAAGGGCTTTTTTTGATCATTAATTCATTTCATATTGATGCTATGAATTGTGTGTTCTGCCAGGCTGGCGTAGCCTTATGAAAGACGAGTGAGAGTCAGGAGAATTCGCATGAAAAAGGTCGCGATTGTCGGTTTAGGATGGCTGGGAATGCCGCTGGCGATGTCATTAGCCGCGAAAGGCTGGCAGGTGACCGGGAGCAAGACCACCCGAGATGGGGTCGAAGCGGCGCGAATGTGCGGTATTGATGGCGTTGAACTGCGTCTGGAACCGGAACTGGTGTGTGATGCGGACGATTTGGACACGCTGATGAACGTGGATGCGCTGGTGATAACGCTACCCGCGCGGCGCAGTGGCCCGGGTGAATCATTTTATCTGCAGGCGATGCAGGAGATTGTCGACAGCGCGCTGGCGCATCACGTTCCGCGCATTATTTTTACCAGCTCGACGTCGGTCTATGGCGATGCTGAGGGCGTAGTGAAAGAGGGTTCCGAGCGCCGTCCCGTTACCGCGAGCGGTCAGGTCCTGAAAGAGCTGGAAGATTGGCTGCATAATCTTCCCGGCACGCAGGTCGATATCGTTCGTCTGGCGGGGCTGGTGGGCCCTGGTCGCCATCCGGGACGCTTCTTCGCCGGAAAGACGGCGCCCGACGGTCAGCATGGCGTGAATCTTGTCCATCTGGAGGATGTTATTGGCGCGATTGAGCTACTCTTACAGGCTCCAAAAGGCGGACACATCTATAATATATGTGCACCGTCTCATCCGGCGCGCAGGACGTTTTACCCGCTGATGGCACGTCAGCTGGGCCTGGCGGCGCCGGTTTTCGGTGAGGCAAAGGATGACAGTAAAGGTAAAATTGTTGATGGCAATCGCATTTGTCATGAGCTGGGGTTTGAGTATCAGTATCCCGATCCGCTGGTGATGCCCATGGAATAAGTCCCGCAGCGGAGACAATCGCACACCAGAGGGGGCGAGCATGAAACCGCTGCTGGATGTTCTTATTATTCTGGATGCACTGGAAAAAGAGGGAAGCTTTGCGGCAGCCTCGGCAAAGCTCTACAAAACCCCTTCGGCGTTGAGCTACACCGTTCAAAAACTGGAAAGCGATCTCAATATCCAGATCCTCGATCGCACCGGGCACCGCGCCCGTTTTACCCGCACCGGACAGATGCTGCTGGAAAAAGGCCGTGACGTTCTGCATACCGTTCGCGAGCTGGAAAAGCAGGCCGTCAAGCTCCATCAGGGATGGGAGAACGAGCTGGTGATTGGCGTGGATGACACCTTTCCATTTTCTCTCCTGACGCCGCTGATTGAAACGTTTTACCAGCATCACAGCGTCACCAGGCTGATTTTCATCAACGGCGTGCTGGGCGGTTCCTGGGATGCCTTAACGCAGGGCAGGGCGGACATTTTTGTCGGTGCACTGCATGAGCCTCCTCAGCTGAGCGAATTTGGTTTTGCCCGACTCGGCGTGCTGGAGCAGGTATTTGCCGTGGCGCCCCATCATCCGCTGGCTCAGGAACCTGAGCCTCTTAACCGTCGCGTCATAAAGGGCTACCGCGCGATTGTCGTGGGGGACAGCTCGCGCGCGGAATGTGCGGTTTCCTCGCAATTGCTGGATGAGCAGGAGGCCATCACCGTTTTTGACTTTAAAACCAAGCTGGAACTGCAAATTAGCGGTCTGGGCTGTGGCTATTTACCCCGCTATCTGGCGCAGCGCTTTATTGACAGCGGTGCGCTTGTTGAAAAACAGGTACTTGCTCAAAGCAGTAACGAGTCGGTATGGGTGGGCTGGAACGAACAAACCGCCGGGCTGGCCAGCGCCTGGTGGCGGGACGAAATTTTAGCAAATAGTGCTATCGCCGACGTTTACTCTCAGGGTAGCGTCGAGAAATCAGCCAGTTAGCAAAAAGAAAAATACCCGGTGCGTTGCAAAGTATTGCCTTTTGTATCCGATGTGGGGCAAAATGCCGCCGCTGCAACCAAATGAATAATCGACGATATAAAAGGCGTCGGTTATTTTTTTTTGCATGTACGAAACGAAACTAAAAACCAAGAGGCCGGGCTTCGTACCGGATAGATATTTACTAAAATCCGACAGTTGTTGTCGCTGAGGAAGAAAGAAATGGGGCAATTTTTCGCTTACGTGGCGGTTATCACCGTAAAGGAGAATAACTATGTCGCATAACGCAACTCCAAACACCTCTCGCGTGGAATTACGTAAAACGCTTACGTTGATTCCGGTTGTTATGATGGGCCTGGCCTATATGCAACCGATGACGCTGTTCGATACATTCGGTATCGTATCAGGCCTCACAGACGGTCATGTGCCGACGGCATACGGCTTCGCGCTGATTGCGATCCTGTTCACCGCGCTAAGCTACGGTAAACTGGTGCGTCGCTATCCGTCTGCCGGTTCCGCCTACACCTATGCCCAGAAATCCATCAGCCCGACGGTTGGCTTTATGGTGGGCTGGTCGTCGCTGCTCGACTATCTGTTCGCGCCGATGATCAACATTCTGCTGGCAAAAATTTATTTTGAAGCGCTGGTGCCGTCGATTCCCTCCTGGATGTTCGTCGTGGCGCTGGTAGCCTTTATGACTGCCTTTAACCTGCGCAGCATCAAGTCCGTTGCCAACTTTAACTCCGTAATTGTCGTGCTTCAGGTTGTCCTGATTGCCGTTATTCTTGGCATGGTCATTTACGGCGTGTTCCATGGCGAAGGCGCGGGCACACTGGCGAGCAGCAAGCCGTTCTGGTCTGGTGATGCCCATGTGATCCCAATGATTACCGGGGCAACCATTCTGTGCTTCTCCTTTACCGGTTTTGATGGGATCAGCAACCTGTCTGAAGAAACCAAAGATGCAGAGCGCGTGATTCCGCGTGCTATTTTCCTGACGGCGCTGATTGGCGGTCTGATCTTTATTTTCTCGACCTATTTCCTGCAGCTGTACTTCCCGGATATCTCTCGCTTCAAGGATCCGGATGCATCTCAGCCGGAAATCATGCTGTATGTGGCGGGTAAAGCGTTCCAGGTCGGCGCGCTGATCTTCTCCACCATCACCGTACTGGCGTCCGGTATGGCCGCGCATGCAGGCGTTGCGCGTCTGATGTACGTAATGGGCCGCGATGGCGTATTCCCGAAAAGCTTCTTCGGTTATGTTCATCCAACATGGCGTACCCCGGCGATGAACATCATCCTGGTCGGTGCTATTGCGCTGCTGGCGATTAACTTTGACCTGGTGATGGCAACGGCGCTGATTAACTTCGGTGCGCTGGTGGCGTTCACCTTTGTTAACCTGTCGGTTATCTCTCAGTTCTGGATCCGTGAAAAGCGTAACAAGACGCTGAAAGATCACTTCCAGTATCTGTTCCTGCCGATGTGCGGTGCCCTGACCGTGGGCGCGCTGTGGGTTAACCTGGAAGAGAGTTCAATGGTGCTTGGCCTGATTTGGGCTGGTATCGGTCTGGTTTACCTGGCTTGCGTCACGAAGAGCTTCCGTAACCCGGTTCCTCAGTACGAAGACGTCGCGTAAGCGCAGCGCCAACGGGCGAAAAAAAACCGGAGTTCAAAGGCTCCGGTTTTTTTATATCTGAATTTCACACTATCTCTTGCGCGTACTGGAACAACGCTTTCAGCAGCGTCTGCTTCTCTGTATTCCCTTCGTACTGGCCGTAAAGCATCTCCAGCTCCTGCGCGTAGCTGTGCAGATATTCTGGCGTAAACACGTTACGACGATGCTGCAGCCAGCGCGCCTGTTCTGCTTCGTCCAGCGTGCCGGGATAGTTGCGCGCCCGGTAATTAAACATCAGCTTTTCGATGCGCTTATCGGCGAAGGTGATGTCCAGCGCCGGTAAGTTACGCGGCTCGGTTTGCAGAACGATATTCATGGCTGCACGGTCGGCATCGCTGAAGAAGCCGTTGTAGAGCTGGGTGTCCACGTTTTCGGACGGCACGAACGGCTCCGCCTCGGCAAAAATAGCGACCACTTTCTCGCGCACCTGTGGGTTATCGCGCAGCACTTTCAGGTTATCCAGACAGTGCTGACGGTTGATGCCCAGCCTGTCGGCATCTTCCGGACGCAGCGTATTCGCCTGCGCCAGCACCGGACATTTATTGATATGCACCAGTTTGACCGGCACCGCAGGCAGGTCCCCGAGTTCATTTTTCGGGGTGTAAAGCCGTTCGCGCAGGGTATCGCTGTCAAGCTCCAGCAGCGGCGAAATATCCCCCGCCAAATCCACCATGATGACCGCATTTCGGTTATCCGGGTGCCAGGCCAGCGGGGCAACCCAGCTGGTATTGCCGCGCCAGGCGCCAAACATGCCGGAGATATGCACCAGGGGCTTCATCTGCGGTACGTCGATAAGGGTCATGAGCTTCTGCTTGCCGCGGTGGCTCAGCAGATATTCAAACAGCCGGGGCTGCGCGGTTTTCACCAGCTTCGCCATGGCAATGGTGGCATAGACATCCGCCATCGCATCATGGGCATTACTGTGCTCGATGCCGTTGGCGCGCGTCAGGTGCTCCAGCCGGAAGCTCGTCAGCCCTTCCTCATTTTCCGGCCAGTTAATGCCTTCAGGACGCAGGGCATAACAGGCGCGCATAATGTCGAGCAGATCCCAGCGTGAATTGCGGTTCTGCCAGCTCCAGGCGTACGGATCGTAGAAGTTTCGATAGAAGATGTTGCGCGTCACTTCATCGTCAAAACGGATGTTGTTGTAGCCAACCACGCAGGTATTGGGAACGGTAAACAGATCGTGGATGCGGCGGGCGAACTCTGCTTCGTTAACGCCTTTTTCCCGGGCTTCCTGCGGTGTGATCCCGGTGACCATCACCGCGCCGGGCTGCGGCAGGTAGTCATCAGCCGGTTTGCAGTAAAAGACCTCGGGCTCGCCAATGATGTTGAATTCGTCGTCGGTACGGATGGCGGCAAACTGCGCCGGTCTGTCCAGCGCCGGATGCGTGCCAAAGGTTTCGTAGTCGTGGAATAAAAAAGTCGGGCGTGCGGCAGAGTCAGACACCAGTAATACCATCCTGTTAAAAAATGACGCCACTATGGTAAACGATCGCGCGGGTCAGACCGAATAAAAAGCGCCGGCATGGCGTAAATTTGCGAGGGAACTTCAGCGGAAAACCTGCGTTCTGTCACATTTTTTTGCAATTAAGCCAGGTAACGACATCAGAACTCCCGTAAAAAGGTCATCGATTTTTAATGACCTGAGGATATACCGTTGAAACGCCGTCTGTTTATTGCTGTTTCTTTACTCGCTTCGAGTGTCTCATCTGCTTTTGCGGCTGAGCCACTGGATTTTTCGCCGCAGCCTCCAGCCATTCAGGCGGGATCCTGGGTGCTGATGGACTACACGACTGGTCAAATTTTAACGGCGGGCAACGAACATCAACAACGTAATCCGGCGAGCCTCACTAAGCTAATGACGGGCTATGTAGTCGATCGGGCCATTGACAGGCACCGTATTAGGCCGGATGACATTGTCACCGTAGGGCGTGACGCGTGGGCCAAAGGCAACCCGGTTTTTGACGGCTCGTCGCTGATGTTCCTGAAAGAGGGCGATCGCGTCTCCGTGCGTGACTTAAGCCGCGGTCTGATTGTCGATTCCGGCAACGATGCCTGCGTGGCGCTGGCCGACCACGTGGCGGGCGGGCAGCCGCAGTTTGTGAAGATGATGAACGACTACGTGCAGAAGTTGAACCTGCGCGATACGCACTTTGAAACCGTCCACGGGCTGGATGCGCCAGGGCAGCACAGCTCCGCTTACGATCTGGCCGTGCTCTCCCGGGCTATCATTCACGGTGAGCCTGATTTTTACCATATGTACAGCGAAAAGAGCCTCACCTGGAACGGGATCACTCAGCAGAACCGTAACGGCCTGCTGTGGGATAAAACCATGAACGTGGACGGACTGAAAACGGGGCACACCTCGGGTGCGGGCTTTAACCTGATTGCGTCTGCCGTTGACGGACAGCGTCGTTTAATCGCGGTGGTGATGGGGGCCGACAGCCCCAAAGGGCGCGAAGACCAGGCGCGTAAGCTTCTGCACTGGGGACAGCAGAACTTCGATACGGTGCAGATCCTGCATAACGGTAAAAAAGTGGGGACAGAGCGTATCTGGTACGGCGATAAAGAACAGATAAATCTGGGGACGGATCAGGACTTCTGGCTGGCGTTACCGAAAGCGGAAGTGCAGAACATCAAGGCTAAATACGTTCTGGATAAAAAAGAGCTGGAAGCGCCGATTGCCGCGCATCAGCGGGTTGGGGAGATCCAGCTCTACGATCGCGACAAGGTCGTGGCGCACTGGCCGTTGGTCACTCTGGAAGCCGTTGATAAGGGAGGCGTATTCTCACGCCTGAGCGATTATCTTCACCACACGCTTTAACCGCTGATGGGCAGACTGGCAGGGTTGCGAGTCTGCTCACATAATAAACACTCCTCGTTTGCCGATAATAGTAATCCAGCTTTATAGTGTATAAATATACAGTAATAAACGGAGGCAGCATGGACTACAGCATCAAGCAGCAACAGAAACGTAAGATTGCGGGTTTTCATCTTGTTGGGCCGTGGGAAAAAACGGTTAAGCAGGGCTTTGAACAGCTGGTTATGTGGGTGGACGGGCGTCACATTGAGCCGCTGGAGTGGGTTGCGGTCTACTACGATAACCCCGATGAGGTCCCGGCAGAAAAACTGCGCTGCGATACGGCCGTTACGGTACCGGATGATTTCGTTATCCCGGAAAACAGCGAAGGCGTCATGATGACGGAAATCGCTGGCGGGGATTACGCCGTGGCGACGGCGCGCGTGGAAAACTACGACTTTGCGACGCCGTGGTATCAGTTCTTCAATTCTTTATTGCAGGACAGTAAATACCAGATGGCGCTCAAACCCTGCTTCGAACGCTATCTTAACGACGGCAATGCGGACGGCTATTGGGACATTGAAATGTATATCGCGGTAGAGCACAAAACGGTTTAAGCCTGCAATATGAAGGGTTTTTCAGCCGGGTGCGATCCGCCCGGCTGAAAACACAGTACAATTGTGATTTGCCGTGTTGCTGGAGAGCGGGTGTGCGTCCCGACAAATCATTAACCCCATTTGAAATTCGCTTGTACAAACATTACCGCGTGGTGCACGGGAGTCGCATCGCGCTGGCTTTCGTGTTGACCTTTGTACTGGTCCGGTTGCTGGATGTACCGGAGGGAACGTGGCCACTGATCACGCTGGTGGTGGTGATGGGGCCTATCTCATTCTGGGGGAACGTTGTTCCTCGCGCCTTCGAGCGGATAGGCGGTACCGTTCTTGGATCTGCCCTGGGGCTTATTGCCCTGAAGCTGGAACTCATCTCATTTCCCGTGATGCTGGCGTGGTGCGGTGCTGCCATGTTCCTCTGCGGCTGGCTGGCGTTGGGTAAGCGGCCTTATCAGGCGCTGCTGATTGGTATTACTCTCGCGGTGGTTGTCGGTGCGCCCGCCGGGGATATGACCACGGCGCTGTGGCGAAGCGGGGATGTCATCCTGGGGTCACTGCTGGCCATGCTCTTCACTGGTATCTGGCCGCAGCGTGCTTTTCTGCACTGGCGTATTCAGATGGCTAACTACGTCACCGCCTTTAACCGCGTCTATCAGGCCGGTTTTTCCCCGAATCTGGTTGAGCGTCCCCGGCTGGAAAAACATCTGCAAACGATCCTCAACGACGTGGTTAAAATGCGCGGCCTGATCGCGCCCGCCAGCAAAGAAACCCATATTCAGAAAGCGATTTTCGAAGCCATCCAGACGGTAAGCCGCAATCTGGTCTGCATGCTTGAACTGCAAATCAATGCCCACTGGGCCTCGCGTCCGAGCCATCTGCTGATGCTTAACGCGCAGACCCTCAAAGAGACCCAGCAGATGACGCAGCAAACGCTGTTGACCATCGCTCATGCGCTCTATGAAGGGAACCCGCAGCCGATACTGGTCAACAGCGAGCGGCTGAATGAGATCGTCGCGGAGCTGAAGCAGCTAATCAATGAACGTCAGGGCGATAACGTGGCGGAAACGCCTATTCATGGCTACGTCTGGCTGAGCCTGGAACTGGCGCGGCAGCTTGAGCTGTTATCGCACCTTATTTGCCGCGCGCTGCGCAAATAAAAGGCGTATGTGACGGCTGCTGCTTCGATTCAGCAGCAATTGGGGTTATGATAGCTTTAAACGATATACTCATTGTCATTCGCAGCCGCTGTCAGTAAGGTTATTGTTACAACGGTTGCTTTAACGAATCCGAATCTCACATTATCAGGGGTGTAAAAATGGAAACTACCAAGCCTTCGTTCCAGGATGTTCTGGAATTCGTCCGCCTGTTCCGCCGCAAAAACAAGCTGCAGCGTGAAATCCAGGACGTTGAGAAGAAGATCCGTGACAACCAGAAACGTGTTCTGCTGCTCGATAACCTGAGCGACTACATCAAGCCAGGCATGAGCGTTGAAGCTATTCAGGGCATCATCGCTAGCATGAAGAGCGACTATGAAGACCGCGTTGATGACTACATCATCAAAAACGCTGAGCTGTCCAAAGAGCGTCGCGACATCTCCAAGAAGCTGAAAGTGATGGGCGAAATTAAAAACGCCGAAGCAAAAAGCGAGTAATCGCAGCGAATAGTGAAAAAGGCTCTCTGGTGACAGAGAGCCTTTTTTTATGATTCAGAGCGCGGCTGTAGCTGATAAATCCAGGCCTTAACCTGCCCACCTTTAAGGGTGGTCACTGTGACCTCAACCCGGTCATAGCCGTCTTCAAATTCATCCAGCATCTGCCAGTGTGCGGGAAGGTTATCAGAGATAAACAGATAGCCTTCGACACGCGGTCCATCGGGGTGGAGGATAATCCCCGGGAAGTCCGCCGCCGCACCCCAGCCGCGTTCGTAAAACGTACCGGATACGGAACCGGCCAGCCATTCCCCGCCGATGTTTTCAAGAATATGCGCATTAGCGTGGCCCGGGCGCAGTGTGCCGTAGACAAACAGAGCGTTCATTTTCCTTTATCCGCAAAGCAAAAAGCCTGCTTTAAAAGCAGGCTTTTTAAATTTGGCTCCTCTGACTGGACTCGAACCAGTGACATACGGATTAACAGTCCGCCGTTCTACCGACTGAACTACAGAGGAATCGTTGTGGAGGCTTATCTTAGCGGCGAAAAAACTTTTGTCAAACCTGATCTTAGGGAAAATCGACTGATTGCTGATTCTGTCGTCAGTTTGTTGTAATTCCACACATCTTTTTTCAGGAAAATACTTTGCAGGATTAGCTTTTCTCCCCCATCATTTGAAATGGAGTTTCAACTTTTCTCGCTAAGGTCCATTTTGAACGTCACTGCCTCCTTACGCCAGGCGATAGAGCGCACGCCGTGGTATGCAAAACGTAAAAGCTATCGTGTCCTGTTCTGGCGTGAAATCACCCCTCTCGCTGTGCCTATCTTCCTGGAAAATACCTGCGTTTTGCTGATGGGGGTCCTGAGCACCTTCCTGGTGAGCTGGCTGGGGAAAGAGGCGATGGCGGGGGTCGGGCTGGCGGACAGCTTTAACATGGTGGTGATGTCATTTTTTGCTGCCATAGACCTCGGTACGACGGTGGTGGTGGCTTTTAGCCTCGGCAAGCTTGACCCCAAACGTGCGCGCGAGGCGGCCCGCCAGTCGCTGATGATCATGACCATTTTTTCGATTGTTCTGGCGGCGGTGATCCACTATTTCGGTAAAGAGATTATTGACTTTGTCGCCGGGGAGGCCACCAACGAGGTTAAAGACCTGGCGCTGACCTACCTGGAGATGACCGTTTTAAGCTATCCGGCGGCGGCCATTGCGCTGATTGGCAGCGGCGCGCTGCGTGGGGCGGGCAACACTAAAATTCCGCTGCTGATCAACGGCGGGATGAATATCCTGAATATCATTATCAGCAGCGTGCTGATCTACGGCGTGTTCTCGTGGGATGGGCTGGGGTTCGTAGGAGCGGGGCTGGGGTTAACCATTTCACGCTATATCGGTGCGGCGGCCATCATCGGGGTACTGATGACGGGAATTACGCCTTCGCTGCGTCTTACGCTCAAGAGCTACTTCCGGCCCTTTAACTTCGCCATTATCTGGGAAGTGATGGGAATCGGCATTCCCGCGAGCATTGAATCCGTGTTGTTTAACGGCGGGAAGCTGCTGACGCAGATGTTTGTTGCCGGGATGGGGACAGACGTTATCGCCGGTAACTTTATTGCCTTTTCCATCGCCTCGCTGATTAACCTGCCGGGTAACGCGCTGGGTTCGGCATCAACCATCATCACGGGCAAACGGCTCGGGAAAGGGCAGATAGGTCAGGCGGAGCGGCAGCTGCGGCACGTCTTCTGGCTGTCGACCATAGGGCTGACGCTGATCGCCTGGGGAACCGCGCCGTTTGCCGGGCTGATGGCCGCGTTCTATACCCACGAAGAGGATGTTAAAGAGGTGGTGAAGATCCTCATCTGGCTCAACGCCGCCTTTATGCCCATCTGGGCGGCATCCTGGGTGCTGCCCGCCGGGCTAAAAGGGGCGCGCGATGCCCGTTTTGCTATGTGGGTGTCCATGCTCGGCATGTGGGGGTGTCGCGTTGTGGCGGGCTATACGCTGGGCGTGGTGCTCGGCTGGGGCGTGGTTGGCGTCTGGCTGGGGATGTTCCTTGACTGGGCCGTGCGTGGGGCGCTGTTCTACTGGCGTATGGTCAGCGGGCGCTGGCTGTGGAAATATCCGCGACAGAATGCCTGACAATTGCGCGAAGTGGAGAATAAATCGGCAAACGATCCGAAATCTGCATTCTGCCTTTGACATCCCAGGGGAGCATCGATAATATGCGCCCCGTTCACACGATTCCTCTGTAGTTCAGTCGGTAGAACGGCGGACTGTTAATCCGTATGTCACTGGTTCGAGTCCAGTCAGAGGAGCCAAATTTAAAAAGCCTGCTATTAAAGCAGGCTTTTTGCTCTTCTGAGCAAGGTAAACGCAAAACGGCAACTTGGTTGCCGTTTTTAGTGTTTGCTCCCTCTCCCGTGGGAGAGGGATGGGGTGAGGGCACCGGACCGCGCGAAATTACACGCCAATCGGTGCCGTCGCTCCAACCAGCCACGAACGCGCCTCGCTATTAACCAGCGGTGACAGCGCCTCACGTACCTGCTGATGATACTCATCCAGCCACTGCTTTTCCTGCTCGCTCAACAGATGCAATTCCACCTGGCTTAAATCAATCGGGATGAGCGTCAGCGAGGCAAATCTGCAGAACCCCGGGCGGCTCTCCACAATCTCCACCTGGTTTTCAATGCGAATACCGTGGCTGTCGCCCAGATAGTATCCCGGTTCAATCGTCATGATATTGCCTGCCACCAACGGCCACGGGTTGACCTTTTTGGCGATGCGATGCGGGTTCTCATGGATAAGAAGCTGGTGCCCCACGCCGTGTCCTGTGCCGTGATCATAATCCAGCCCCATCTCCCACAGCGGGCGACGCGCAAACGCATCCAGCTGATGCCCCTGAGTCCCGGAAGGGAACTGCAGGGTAATGAGCGACAGGAAGCCTCTCAGCACGGCGGTGTAGTGCAGGCGCAGCTGGGGGTCGACCTTACCCCACGCCAGCGTGCGCGTGGCGTCGGTGGTGCCGTTAGCATACTGACCGCCGGAATCGTTCAGGTAAAAATGGTCATGGCCGATGGGCTTATTGCTGGCCTCGCTCGAATGGTAGTGACACATCGCCGCATTGCTGGAGGAGGCAGAGATAGTCGCAAAACTCTGCTCGATAAAACCGGGCTGCTGTTTGCGGAATGCCAGCTGCTGAGCCTGCACTTCCAGCTCGGTGAGCGGTTGTCCGGCCGCTGCACGACGCGGCACTTCGCGGCTCAGCCAGGCGAGGAAGTTGACCCACGCGGCCCCGTCCTGGTGATGACACGCGCGATAACCCGCCAGCTCGACCGGGTTTTTGGTAGCTTTCATCAGGGTGATGGGATCGGTTCGCCAGACAATTTCTCCCCGTGGTTCAATGGCGAAGCGCAGGGCGACGGGGGCGGAATCGGCATCAACCATCACCCGCTTCCCTTCAGCAAGCTGCTGACAGCGTTCAATAAAGGTGTCCTGCTGCGCAATGGTGAACGCATTGCGCACTTCGTCAGGCAGGGCGCTGAGCTTATTGTCGTTAACAAACCACTCAACGTGACCGTCACGACTCAGCAGGGCAAAGGAGAGCGGTACCGGACTGGTGGGAATATCCGAGCCGCGCACGTTGAGCAGCCACGCAATGTTATCCGGCAGCGTAACGGCCAGATAGTCAGCATTGTTCGCGGCCAGCACGGCGGCAATGCGCTGACGTTTGTCCTCGCTGCTTTCACCGCTTGTCTCTACCGGCATTTCACGTATAAGCCCCGCCGGTGCGGCAGGGCGATCGGTCCATAAGGCGTCAAACGGTGACGCATTCAGCGGCACCAGCTCGCACGGCGTGGCTGACAGCTGCGTGAACTCTGAGTTGGTCATCAGCAGTGGGTCAAAACCGATACGCGTGCCCGCCTCAACGTTTGCCGCCAGCCAGTCTGCCAGCGGCTCGTTGTGCAGATGGTGGATCTCAACCTCATCCATATTCACCTGAACGCGGGCCTGCACCTGATAGCGCCCGTCGACGAACAGCAGCGCTTTGTTTTTCAGCACCAGCGCGACGCCGGCAGAGCCGTCAAAGCCCGTCAGCCAGGCCAGCTTTTCGTCGTAGGGCGCGCAGTATTCGCTCTGCCAGGCATCCGCACGCGGGACAATCATCCCGTCGAGATGACTTGCCTCAAGCCAGTGGCGCAGGGCAGAGAGCGGTGTAGGGGTGTGCATGTTTTTTCCTTATTGCTATTAGCGGAACGGCGGCTCGTTGAAGGTACGCAGCTTGCGCGAATGCAGTCTGTCACCTTCCGCTCGCAGCAGGTCGATGGCCCGAATGCCAATCTGCAGATGTTCGGATATTGCCCCTTCATAGAAACGGTTGGCCTGACCCGGCAGCTTAATTTCACCGTGCAGCGGCTTATCGGAGACGCACAACAGCGTGCCGTAAGGAACGCGGAAGCGATACCCCTGGGCGGCAATGGTGGCGCTCTCCATATCAATCGCCACCGCCCGGCTCAGGTTGAACCGCAGCGCGGAGGCGGAGTAACGCAGCTCCCAGTTGCGGTCATCCGTTGTGACGACCGTACCGGTGCGCAGGCGCTGTTTAACCTCTTCACCCGGCATGCCGCTGACCTCTTTAGTGGCGTCATACAGCGCGCGCTGCACTTCGGCGATGCTCGGGATAGGAATATCCGGCGGCAGCACCGCATCCAGCACGTGGTCATCACGCAGATAGGCGTGGGCCAGCACGTAGTCGCCAATCAGCTGGCTTTCGCGCAGGCCGCCGCAGTGGCCAATCATCAGCCACACGTCAGGGCGCAGGACCGCCAGATGGTCGCAGATGGTCTTGGCATTTGACGGACCCACGCCGATGTTGATCAAGGTGATGCCCTGACCGTCGGCGGTGATAAGGTGCCAGGCCGGCATCTGGTGCTTTTTCCACGCCAGATCGGAGATGGCCTGCTCGGGCGCTTCGGTCTCGGCGGTGATCCAGATCCCGCCCGCGCAGGACAGCGCGATGTACGGGCTTTCCGGGTCGAGGATCTGGCTGCAGCCCCAGCGGACGAACTCGTCAACGTAGCGGGTGTAGTTGGTAAAGAGCACAAACGGCTGGAAATGCTCGGCTGGCGTACCGGTGTAGTGGCGCAGGCGCGCCAGCGAGAAGTCCACGCGGCGTGCGTCAAAATGCGACAGGGGAGAAAATTCTGCCGGGTGATAAATCCCGTCTGCCGTCTCATCGCCAATCTGCGAAAGTTCCGTCGTTGGGAAGTGGCGGGTCAATCCCGCGCTCATGGAGCGGTCAAGCGTTAACGCCGAGCCGTCAATCACGTAGGGATACGGGATTTCATGTTGTGAGGGCTCAACGGCAATATGCGCACCGTAGTCCTGGTACAGCAGCGTGAGCTGTTCTTCAAGATAAGGGCGGAACAGTGCAGGGCGGGTGACGGTGGTGCTGTAGCAGCCGGAGTGGGTAAAACGGGCGTAGGCGCGGGTTTTCGGCGTTGTGCTGGCGCTGCCGTCCCAGGTCACAGAGAGCGATGGATAAACAAAAAGGCCCTCGTTTCTGGCCTTTTGATTGGGGAGTTTCCCTGTTTCGATGTATTCGCTAATGGCGCTGCGCAGCGCATTGACGGACTGTTCATACAGCGCGTCGAGTTTTTCCAGCGCCTGAGCCGGGGTCAGGCTGGAGCCCTTATTATTCATCTCTGTCTCCTTGTTCCACAGGTGTGCGACTCTACCCGATAGTATGTCACACGCCCGTGAAACAAAAGGGAGATCAGGCGTGGCTCGTCTCTTTCATCAGCAGCGCCGTCGCCGCCGACAGCAGGCAGCCGGCCAGCAGATAGATCGCCACGCTGTGCCAGTCTCCGCCGGAGAAGGTGACCAGCGCGGCGGCAATAAACGGCGTAAATCCACCGCCGACCACGCTTGCCACCTGGTAGCCCACGCCCGCACCGCTGTAGCGATAGCTTGCGCCAAACAGCTCGGTAAACATCGGCTGCTGCACGCAGACCACCATATCGTGGGCGATGTTGGCGAGCATGATGGCGAAGAAGACGATCCAGAAGACCGACTGTGCTTCGAGCGCCATAAAGAACGGCCAGGCGCTGAGGGTGCCAATCAGCGCCCCGGTGATATAGACGCGACGGCGGCCAAACCGGTCAGCCAGCCAGGCGAAGCAGGGAATCGTCAGGCAGCTAATCCCGCCGACCAGCAGGCCAATATTCAGGAACAGCTCGCGCGGCAGACCGAGGTTCTGCGTCGAGTAGTTCAGGGCAAACGCGGTGACGATATACATCGTCAGCAGTTCACAGAGGCGCAGGGCGATAATTTTCAGAAAAGCGCCAGGATGCTGAACCAGCGCTTCCATTACCGGCAGCCGTTTTTTCGCAACCGGCTTTTCCCGCTGCTGCTGTTCGAATTCCGTGGACTCTTCCATCCCGTTGCGGATCCACAGCGCGGCGATGACCAGCACGATGCTAAAGATGAACGGAATGCGCCAGCCCCAGCTCAGGAACTGCTCGTCGGTGGTGAGCTGGCTGATTAACGATACCAGCCCTGTGGAGAGGAGAAGGCCCACGCCGTACCCCACCTGCACGCCGCTGCTGTAAAACGCTTTCCTGTTTTTCGGCGCGCTTTCAACAGATAACAGCGCCGCGCCGCCCCATTCACCGCCCACCGCGAAGCCCTGAATGGCGCGCAGAGTGACCAGCAGCACCGGCGCCCACCAGCCAATGGCGGAAAACGAAGGAAGAATGCCAATCAGCGCGGTGGCGATCCCCATCATCCAGACGGTGAGCATCAGCATGCGCTTGCGGCCGAGGCGGTCACCAAAGTGGCCGAAGATCACCCCGCCGAGCGGGCGAAACAGGAACCCGACGCCGAAGGTGGCAAAGGCGGCGAGGGTGCCCATCGCGGGGCTGACCTGGGGGAAGAATTCGCGGTTAAATACCAGCGCGGCGGTAATGCCATAAAGCAGAAAATCATACCAGTCGACGACGGCACCCGCGAAGCTGCCGAGGGCGGCGCGGCGGGCGCGATTGAGCGAAGGTGTCTCCTCGTTGGGACGATCGGAGATGAGGGTGGAGTCCATAGTTGTCCTGTCCGTACTGATTTTTAATTATTGGTATAAGAAAAGGTCACTCACTTTGCGTCCGTCCTGTAAACGGAACCTATGAGACTACCGCGACAGAACGCCTGAGAAAACGTTTTTATCTTTCCGGAAGGCGCTGAATAAATAAATTTCATCTGCACCTACAGCGCTATAATTATGTCTGCCTGGCTCCGTTACCTGCTGAATGGTTTACAGTAATAGTGACCGCTGCGTGACTTAAGCTGAGGGAATCACGATGCAACGCACCTTTTCGGCACTCTTGATGGTTCTGTTTTTATTCGCCACGCCGCTTCATGCGGAACCCAGCGTCTACGGCGAACAGCGCATCAGCGGCTGGTGGAATGCGCTAACGGACGATGTTTCGCAAACCTGGACTCAGCCACAACGTTACGATCTGTACCTGCCGTTTCTGAGCTGGCATGCCCGCTTCATGTACGACAAAGAAAAAACCGACAATTACAATGAAATGCCGTGGGGCGGCGGACTGGGCGTTTCCCGCTATAACGAAGAGGGCAACTGGAGCGCGCTGTTTGCGATGATGTTCAAGGACTCGCACAACGAATGGCAGCCCGCGATGGGCTATGGCTGGGAGAAGGGCTGGTATCTGGATAATGCCAAAGATTTCCGGCTTGGACTCGGTGCCGCGGCGGGCATCACGGCGCGAGATGATTTTGCAAACTATGTCCCGCTACCGTTCATCTTCCCGCTGTTTTCGGCCGGGTATAAGCGCGTTACCGTCCAGTTCACCTATATTCCCGGGACGTATAACAACGGTAACGTGCTCTTTGCCTGGCTGCGCTTAGGCTTTTAAAGGGTGATCACCTTTTTTGCCACGGCGTTAGACAATACCAGCATGGAGAAGAGAACAGAGGTAATGAAAGTGAGCACAATCAGTGCCAGCTTCATACCGAGAGAGGTCACCGGTATCAGCGCCGTCAGCAGATGAAACACCGAGTAGTGCACAATGTACACGCCTGTCATCGTTTTGCTGATGGCGGCCAGAATGGACTCCTTAAATTCAGCGTTGCGGCGAAAGCGCACGCCGTTCGCCGCAATTACCAGCGCGATGATCAAAATGTAAATTTGAGAGCCGGTGAGAATAAAGGCGTTTCTGTCCGCCTTGAACAGCGCGAAGAAGAAGTGGCGCTCGTAAAACCAGGTGAAGAGATAGATAAAGGGGATGGCGACAATCGCCGCCCTGACCACATTTTTGCGGCTAATCCACTCGGCAATTTTCGGGTCGCAAAAGAGTTGCCCCGTCAGATAAAACAGCAGCCATGTCCACAGCCGATACTGCGGTGACAGAGAAAGGACGTGCGTTTCAGGATAAAGCGCCGATAGCAGATCGTATCCGTAGGAAAAGAGCAGCAGGGCAGCAATCGCGCCGCAGAACAGCGCTCTCCGCTGGCTAAGCCACTCAACTGCCGCGTGAAAGGTATAAATCACCATAAAGGCGAACACAAACCAGGGCTGAATCAGATACCCACGCTGATAAGGCTCCCACAGGTAGTAGATCGTTATCCAGAACAGAAAAACAATCACCAGGCTTTTAATTTTACTCAGCTGCCAGCGGGTGCCGTGCCGCGATTGTCCGTCGAGATAGCCCGACACCACAAAAAACAGCGGCGTGGCGATGGTCGAGATAAAGGTTAAAAACCCCAGGATCCAGTGATAGTCATAATCATAATGATCCCAGGTATTGTAGATGGTGAAGAAGGTAACCGCCGTCATGCAGCCCAGCGTCTTGATAATGTTCAGCCCTGTCGCATTCATTGTTGTTTGGCTTCGTCCTTACGATGGAAACACGCATAGATAACGGGGAGTACCAGTAGCGTCAGGATTGTAGCAAACCCCAGTCCAAACATAATCACAACGGCCATGCTCTGGAAGAAAACATCCAGCAGTAGCGGAGCCAGGCCAAGTACGGTAGTGAACGCGGTGAGCAGGATAGGGCGCAGGCGCGAGGTGGCGGCATAAACGATCGCGCTGTGCTGATCCTTTTGCGTTTTCTGCTGTTCGATTTCTTCCACCAGCACGATGCCGTTGCGGATCAGCATGCCACTCAGGCTCAGCAGACCTATCAGCGCCATAAAGCCAAAGGGAATACCGGTAATTAAAAATCCCGGCGTGACGCCAATCAGCGCCAGCGGTACGGTCAGCCAGATAGCGACGGCATTTTTTACCGAGCTGAACATCAGAACCGTAATCACAAACATCACCAGATACCCGAGAGGCAGCGTAGTGAATAGCCCTTGCTGCGCTTCGCTGGAGTTTTCCGCGTCGCCTCCCCACTCGATACTGTAGCCGTGTGGCAGGCTAAGGGCATCCACTTGCGGCTTCACGCGGGCGAGAATGTCGCCGGAGGTTTGCTGGCTCAGCGGATCCGGGTCCGTCTGAACCGTCAGTACCCGCGAGCGGTCGCGTCGAAGGATTAGCGGATCTTCCCACTCCAGCGAGAAGCGGCTGACGACGTTACTCAGCGGAATATACTGCTGCCGCGTCTGGCTCCACACCAGCACGTTGTTCAGATGACTGGCATCCAGCCTTTCGCTTTCCGGGGGCCTCACCACCACGGGAAGCAGGTCACTCCCTTCCCGATATAGCCCCGCACGGCTGCCGGAGAAATTCATCTCCAGCGCGTTGTCGACGTCCTGTTTATCCACGCCAAGCTCGCGTCCCAGCGCGGCGACGTACTGCGGGCGGATCACTTTGCTGCGGTTCTGCCAGTCGTTCCGGACGCTGCCCGTGGCCGGGTCGCGCGCCAGAATATCGTCCACCTGGCTGGCAATCAGGCGCAGCCTGTCAGGATCCGGGCCTTTAATACGCACTTCAATGGCGCTGTCGCCGGAGGGGCCAAACATCACCCGTTTGGTGCTGGCGTTGACCTGCGGATAGTTTCGCGCGATGTACTCGTCCACGTGGCGCGTCAGGGCAGAGATGTTGCGCTGGTCGTCCATGCGCACCATGATCTGCGCATAGTTGCCGTACTGCCGCTGCCCGCTGTAGGTCAGAATAAACCGCATACTTCCCTGACCGATGGTTGAGACGGTGGTCTCCACGCCCGGCTGGCCATTGATCGTCTTTTCAATATCGCCGGTCATTTTCTCGGTCCATTTAATATCGGTACCGTAGGGTAACCAGAGGTCGACAAAGAAAATCGGCGTATTAGACGACGGGAAAAAATTTTGCCGCACGGCGCCGAAGCCCCAGACAGACGCTGCCAGCAGCGCAGCCATGACAATGAGCGTCGGTGCCTTATGGTGCAGCAGCGTGTTAAGCAGGCGCTGGTAGGCGCGGTAGAGTCGTTTATCGTAAGGATCTGACTCGTCGGTTTTATCGGGCGCGCTGTCGTTTTTAAACAACCACCACTTAATCAGCACCGGGGTGAGGGTGAGCGCCGATAACCAGCTCAGCATCAGGGAAATCAGCAGCACCTGGAACAGGGATTTACAATATTCCCCTGTGGAATCCTGCGACAGCCCGATAGGGGCAAACGCCAGGATGGCAATCACCGTCGCCCCCAGCAGCGGCAGGGCGGAGCGGCGGATGATGTTGTTCACGGCGGTTAACAGCGGGGAGCCCTGCTGTCGGGCGATCAGCACCCCTTCGACAATCACGATGGCGTTATCCACCAGCATGCTGAGGGCGATAATCAGCGCCCCGAGCGATATGCGCTGCAGCTCAATGCCCCACAGATACATAATCAGCAGCGTGCCCAGCACGTTAAGCGCGAGAGAAAACGCAATGATGATCCCGCTGCGTACGCCCATAAAGATCAGCAGCACGCCGATGACAATCGCCAGCGCCATCAGGAAGTTAATAATAAAACCGTTAACGGAATGGCCTACTTCGGCGGCCTGATCGTAAAACAGGTCTATCTGTATGCCCGCCGGTTTTTCCGCCGACATCTGGTTTAACTTCGCCTCCAGCGCGTGGCCCACGTCGATAACGTTCACGCCGGGAATAAACGAGACGCCCATGGTGACGGCTTTTTTGCCGTTGGCATGGTAGATACTGGCCGGCGATTCGTTCAGCCCGCGCGACAGCGTGGCGATATCCCGCAGACGCGTCGCCGCCCCGGTGCCGGAAGGCGTGATGATGATATCCGCCAGTTCATCAAGATTCTCGAACTCACCGGTCGGGTGCAGGCGAATGGATTCGGTGCCGGAGGTAATTTCTCCGGCACTGGAAACGATGTTAAGCCTGCTGAGCAGGGCGGAAAGCTGGTTCAGCGTAATGCCCCGCGCGGCCATTTTGGTCAGGGAGATATCGATGTTGACCTGTTGGTTAATGGCCCCGCCGATGGCGACCTTCGCGACGCCGGGGATCAGAATCAACTCCCGGCGCAGCTGCTCCGCATATCTCACCAGTTCAGGATTACTGAATTCATCTCCGGAAATGGCGAAGAAGAAGCCAAAGACGTCGCCGAAATCGTCATTCACAAAAGGCGTGACGACGCCGGGCGGAAACTGACGCGAGGCATCGCCCACGCGGCGGCGCAGTTCATCCCAAATCTGCGGCAGCTCGTTCGAGTGATAGCGAGAAGCGATATTAACGGTGATTTGCGACAGACCGTTTGAAGAGATGGAGCTCACGTTGTCCAGATAAGGCAACTGCTGAAGGGCATTCTCCAGCGGAAGCGTCACCTCCTCTTCAACCTGCTGAGCGGATGCGCCGGGGTAGTGGGTGACCACCACTGCGGTTTTAATGGTAAAGGCGGGATCTTCCAGCCTGCCGATATTCAACAGGGCGAAAATACCCCCGATGCCCAGCAGCAGGATCGTTAGCCAGACGCGAACAGGGTTATTAATAAATTGACGAGAGATATCCATTACAGTCCCCGTTCACGCGTCCAGATACGCACCGGCTGGTTAGCATGGAGCTCCCCAACGCCTGCGGCCACCACGCGCTCGCCCGCCTTAAGCCCGCTGGTAATCACCACGCCTTCGGTACTCACTTGCCCCACGCTGACCTTGCGGTCTTCAAGATGCAGCGTGTCGCCTTCGCCCGTTACGACCCAGACGTGCGGCTCATTGCGCGGGCTGTTGTCCGGGTTAAAGACTGCCTCAACCGGTACGACCAGCGCCTGAGCATCCGCGCCCGCCGGGAGGTTGCTTAAATTGATGGTCACCGTACCGCTTACGCCGCCGACGGCGGGAAAATCATCTGGCCGCGGCATGGTAAGTATCACCTGCCAGGTCAGGGTATTGCTGTCGCTGCTGCCCGAATGTTCTTTGTAGACGGCGGTAAATTCGCGATCCGGAATGGCGTTAATTCTCACCACGGGGCGATACTGCGCGTTGCGGATATCAAGGGTTTTGAACAGGTTCTCAGGAATACTAAACACCACGTCCAGCAGATCGGTCCGGGTTAGGGTAGCAATGGGCTGACCGGCAGACACCACCTGATGGTTTCGTACATGTACGCTGGCTGCCGTCCCGCTGAAGGGGGCGACGAGCGTCATCTGATTCAGTTCCTCTCTGGCAATCTGAAGCGCCGCATTCGCCGAATCGCGGTTTGCACGCTGCACATCCATTTCTGCTTTCGAAATCGCCTGGCGGCCCGCCAGCGTCTGGAAGCGATCGAATTGCCGCTGGGCCAGCGTCGCTGCCGTTTGTCTGTCGTTAACCCGCTGCTGGGCCTCACGGGCGTTCAATCTGGCAAGCTGTTGCCCCTGCTTGATGGCTGCGCCCTGGCGTATATCGAGCGCTTCAATTTGACCTGCACGCTTGAAGGAAAGGTCTGTGGCATCGCCCGATTCAATGCGGGCGGGAAAGACGCGCTGCTGGGCGTGACCGGGGACAGCCACCTCCGCCACTTTTACCATTCGCGGCAGGGGGGAGGCTTGCTCCGGTTTCGGGTCGCACGCCGTGAGCGTTAATAAAACGAATGGTAGAAGAGAGAAGTAGCGGTTCAATGTATTCCCCTAATAAATAACTGTTTTATTTATTCCGTAGCAAGGGCAGGGGGTGACACTATTCGGCCAGAACAGTGACGACCATATAGGTAAATAAACCAATCGCCGTGCTGGCGATAATGGCGAGCGCAATGAACATACCCAGGCGGAGCAGGCTTAAACCATACATAAATTCCTCCATGAGCCGGAAGCGGTGGCTGACTATGAGCATAGTCGGCGAAAAGCGAAATGTTAAATAACCATTATCAGTGGGGGCGCGCTAAACCTGATATTCCTGTGCTACGTTTAATATCAATCATCTCTTTTTACCGTAGCTGGCATTAATGGCAACCTCCTGCATTTAATGCGTTTTTTAGCTTCACTCACTCTCGTGTTGGTTATAAAAAAGGATGCTCGATATGTATAAAAACATTCTCGTTCCGGTGGATGTCTACGAGACAAGCCTGGCGGATAAAGCGTTGCAGCATGCACAGTTTCTGGCACAAAGCGCATCGGGTGACGTTCATTTGCTTCACGTCATGCCCAAATTTTCAGCCGAACTGACGCGTGGGTTTATTTCAGATGCGCGTAAGATGGATGAATATATGATTAATAATGCGAAAGAAAAGCTGGCCGATCTGGTCAAAAAATTGAATCTGCCGGAAGAACGTGTTCATCTCCATGTTCGTAGCGGGAATGTTCGTGATGAGGTTATTAAGCTGGCGGACGAACTTGCTGCTGGCGCGATTATTGTCGGTTCTCGAAATCCAAATATTCAAACCCATTTGTTAGGGTCAGAGGCGGCAAGTATTGTGCGTTACGCCCACGTTCCTGTTTTCGTTATTCGTTAATTACATGAAAGCAAGGTGATTTCTGAATAGAACCTGAGGAAGGAACGATGAAAACAGGAAAACCTGAACGTCCGTACTATCAACAAACCGTTGACGAAACCTTGTCTAATATCCACTCCACCCCGGAAGGACTTAGCGGCACTGAGGCATCCGCCCGCCTTCAGCAGCATGGTGAGAATGCGTTACCGCAAAAAAAGGGTAAACCCGGCTGGCTGCGCTTCCTGGCGCATTTTAACGATGTATTGATTTACGTATTGCTGGTGGCCGCGTTGCTTAAGCTCTTTATGGGGCACTGGGTAGACATGTTTGTCATCCTTGGGGTTGCCATCATCAACGCGCTGATTGGCCATATTCAGGAGAGCAATGCTGAAAAATCGTTGCAGAGTATTCGCAATATGCTCTCGAGCGAAGCCGTGGTGGTACGGCAGGGGAATCATGAAACGATCCCTACAACGGCGCTGGTGCCTGGCGATATCGTGGTGATCCGCGCCGGGGATCGTATCCCTGCGGACCTGCGAGTAATTGAAGCGCATAACCTGCGTGTGGAGGAGGCCATCCTGACCGGCGAATCCACCGTTGTTGAGAAAAACAGCGATGCGTTAAGCGGGGAACTGCCTTTAGGTGACCGGTATAATCTGCTCTACTCAGGTACCACCGTCAGCTCCGGCGGCGGTAAAGGCGTGGTGGTGGCAACCGGGGGCGAGACCGAGCTTGGCCACATCAATCAGATGATGTCCGACATTGAAAAGCACCGCACGCCGCTGATGGTGCAGATGGATAAGCTCGGGAAGACCATCTTCATCACTATCCTGGTGATGATGGTGGCACTGTTTGTCTTTAGCCTCCTGTTCCGGGATATGCCGGTTTCTGAACTGGTGCTGTCGCTTATCAGCCTCGCCGTTGCCGCCGTGCCGGAAGGCCTGCCGGCCATCATTTCCATCATCCTTTCGCTTGGCGTACAGGCCATGGCGCGTCGCAAGGCCATCATTCGCAAGCTGCCTACGGTGGAAACGCTGGGCGCAATGACGGTCATCTGCTCGGATAAAACCGGCACCCTGACGATGAATGAAATGACGGTCAAAGCGGTGATTACCGCTGACACGACCTATCGCGTGGAGGGCGACAGCTACGAACCGGTGGGGAATATTCACCCCATAGATGACCCGACGCCCGTCAGCGTGACGCAGGGTTCCCTGCTGGAACGCTACCTGCGCACCATTGACCTCTGCAATGACAGCCAGCTGATTAAAGACGAGCAGGGGCTGTGGAAAATCACCGGGGGACCAACCGAGGGCGCGCTGAAGGTGCTGGCAGCGAAAATTCCGCTCCCGCCGCTTGAGACGGAAATGCGCAGTAAAATCCCGTTTGATTCGCAGTATAAATACATGTCCACGCTGTACCGGCTGGGTGATGAAGAGGCGATTTTAATCACCGGCGCGCCGGACGTCCTGTTCCGCCTCTGCCAGTACCAGCAGACGAATGACGGACTGCAGCCGTTCGATCAGCCTTACTGGGAAGGTAAAATTGAAGAGTACGCCCGGGAAGGGTTGCGCATGGTGGCTGCGGCCTGGAAACCTGCCCGCGAGGGGCAACGCGAGCTGGATCATCCGGACCTGCATGATGGCGTGATCCTGCTGGGTATTGCAGGGATGATGGACCCGCCGCGTCCGGAGGCCATTACCGCCATTGCCGACTGTCTGCAGGCCGGGATCCGCGTGAAAATGATCACCGGCGACCACCCGCAAACGGCAATGAGCATTGGGCAAATGTTGGGGATTGGTAACGCCGCAAGCGCGATTACAGGACGTGAGCTGGAGGCGATGGACGATCGTCAGCTGAGCGACGCCGCGCAGCAGTACGATATTTTCGCCCGAACCAGCCCGGAGGATAAATTCCGCCTGGTGCAGGCCCTGCAAAGTAAACAGGAAGTCGTGGGCATGACCGGGGATGGCGTAAATGATGCCCCAGCGCTCAAGCGGGCGGATGTGGGTATCGCCATGGGGATTAAGGGGACGGAAGTCACCAAGGAAGCCGCCGACATGGTGTTAACGGATGACAACTTTGCCACCATTGCCCGTGCGGTGCACGAGGGGCGTCGGGTTTACGATAACCTGAAAAAGACCATTCTGTTCGTTATCCCCAGCAACATCGCGCAGGCTCTGCTGATCATCATCGCGCTGCTGGCGGGGAATCTGATCCCCCTGACGCCGGTCCTGATCCTGTGGATGAACATGGCGACGTCGGCAACGCTGTCGTTTGGCCTGGCGTTTGAAGCGGGTGAGAAGGACATCATGAACCGGCCACCGCGCAAGGCGAATCTCCACGTGATGGACGGCTATGCCATCTGGCGCGTGGTGTTTGTCGGTCTGATGATTGCCATCAGCGCCTTCGTGCTCGAAGCCTGGCTACAGCCGCGCGGCTACTCGGCGGAATTTATCCGCACCGTGCTGCTGCAAACCCTGGTCACTGCGCAATGGTTCTACATGCTCAACTGCCGCGTTAATGACGGCTTCTCGCTGAGCAAAGGCCTGCTGGCGAATAAAGGGATTTGGATCGTGAGCGGCGTACTGCTGGCGCTACAGCTTCTTATCATATACGCACCCTTCATGCAGATGCTGTTTGGCACCGAAGCGCTGCCGTTCCGCTACTGGGTCATCACCTTCCTGATTGGTTTTGTGATGTTCCTTATTGTCGAGGCGGAGAAAGTGCTGACGCGCCGGTGGCGCAAAACCTAGGCGTGATAGCGTAAACTGAGAAAGCCTGAGCCCAGGCTTTCTCTTTTCCGCCGCATGCGGTTGATGGTTGCGCCGCTACCGTTATCTTATCGACAGAAAACGTTCGTTTACTAATGTGCAACAGACCGTTTAGTTTATTATTGTTCTCATTGTGAAGCGCTTCCGATAAATTCGTATTACCCCAATTCCTGGTTTATACGAATATGAATAAAAAGCTATCTATGCCCCTGGTGGTATTAATTGCATGCCTGTCCGTGGGCGGATTAATATCTACCGATATCTTTTTGCCTGCACTGAGCGAAATGCAATTATTTTATAAGGTCACGGAGGCGCAAATACAGGATGCTATCGCCCTGTTTTTATTTGGCGTTGCGTTTTCACAGCTGGTGTACGGGCCGTTAAGCGACAGCCTGGGGAGAAAGAAAACGCTTATTGCGGGGCTGTTAATCTGGTTGGTTTCGACGGTAGGTGTTATTTACTCTACTCATATTAATGAGCTGCTTATTTTACGCTTATTACAGGGCATCGGCTCCTGCGCTGGTATCACCGTCAGCCGGGCGATTATTAATGACATGCTGGATAAGAAGTCTTCGGCTCAGCTTTATCTTGTCATATTTCCCTTTGTGGGTATGTCGCCGGCCATTGCACCCATGATCGGCGGCGTGTTAACCCAACACTTCGGCTGGAAATCCTGTTTTATCTTTTTGACCTTGTTTATCGTCATGACGCTGGGACTGTGCCTCACCGCACTGCGCGAAACCTTACCGCCTGAGAAAAGGCAAAAGCTGAGCGCGGTGGCGGCCATGGTCAATACGCTTGTGGTGTTAAGAAACCGGCAGTTTTTGTTTTATGCCGCGATTCCCTGTTTTGCTTATGCAGCCTATTTTTCCTATATCGTAGAGTCCCCCTTTTTGCTGGGCAAACTCGGGCTTTCGCCGCTTTATATCGGTTACACCTATATTCTGCTATCCGTAAGCTACGTGGCGGGGAATCTGATCGCTAAGAAGAGATCTCGTCAGGCGGGTATTGAAGAGACCATTCGCCTTGGGTATCGCATATTTGTCCTCGGCGGCATTATTTTTGCACTTCAGATGTACTTAAGCCCTGTGCCTTTGTTTACCAGCATTCTCTCCATCGGCATTCTGACCTTTGGCAATGGATTTTTGCTGCCGTTGGGCACGGCGTCTGCCATCGCGGCGCACCCGAAGGCGTCGGGTACCGCTTCGGGTGTAATGGGAGCCTTACAGCTCGGAAGCGCAGCGCTCGCAACCTTCCTGATTGGCAAACTTTCAGCCCATGCTCCCGTCATGACCGCGCTGATTATTGCCTGCGTCTGCGTTGTTGGTTTCCTTGTATATGTTTTTGGTCAATATGGGTTTATGGAATTTGTCTCCAGTAAAGAGAGTAATATCAATGATTAATAATATAGATGTCACATTAAGGGATGGCGGGTATCAAAACAATTTCAGCTTTCCCGTAGACTACGCAATTAAGCATGTGCGCGCACTGGTGAGCAGTGGCGTTGAATGGATTGAAATAGGTTACCGAAACGGTTCATTTAAACCCATCGCGGATATTGGTTTAACCGGAATGTCGCCTGATAATTATATTCAGGCAATTCATGATGCCGTGCCCGAAGCGAAATTAGTTGTCATTGCCCACCCCCATAATATTACCCGGCAGGATATTATTCGCCTGCGGGAATGTGGCGTTGCGCTGCTTCGGCTCTGTATTAAAACCGACAATCCCCAACCCGCGCTGGAACTGTGTGAGGTGGCGAAAGAAAATGGCCTGCGCGTGAGCATGAACTTTACGCGCGCCAGCCAAATTAACGCGAAGACGCTTGTTGACGTGGCAGTGCAGTGTGAGAACGCCGGGGCCGATATTATTTGCATTGCGGATTCTAACGGCAGCCTGCGGCCTGAACAGACCGCCCGCCTGGTTAATCTGCTTAAATGCGCAACGCCGCTTGAGGTGGGATTCCATGCCCACGATAACCTGGGGCTGGCAATGGCAAACTCCATTGAAGCCGTAAAGGCCGGCGCGACCTTTATTGATAGCTCCCTGACCGGCATGGGAAAAGGGGCGGGAAATCTGGCGATGGAAATCTGGCTGTCGCTGTGTAATTTCAACGAAGGCAAAGAACGTTATCACACGGAGTGGATATTTAATCAGGTGCATCAGCTGGTTTCGAAGGAATTTTACAACGCCTCTTACCGCAGCGTAGTGGATATGATCCTTGGGGTGAAAAATCTCAGCGTGGAGAACCGGAAAATGGTTGAAGAGTCATTGACGACCGAGAGTCAGCGTGTCTTCAGCGCTATTGAAAACGTGATCACAGGGACCGCAGCATGAAGTTACAGGATGCGGTGATACTGGCACCGGTCATGCCTGCCTGGGACGGCGGGGCATTTTGCGCTCCGCTGGTTACCTTGCTCGAAGAAAAAGGTTTTTCCGTCACCATCGTCGATACGTTGAGCCTGATTACGCACGACGATCCGCAGAGCGCGATTGACGCGCTTTGCCAGAAGCTAAATGCCCATGTCAAACGTCCCTGGCTGCTGGTGGGGTTTGCGATGGCGGGCACGCTGGTGCAGTTGCTGGCACACCGTTTGCGCGGCGTAGCGGGCGTCATGAGCGTGAGCGCCCCCGGTTTTGCCGACGAGAAATTAACGCATCGGCTGGTGCGTCTCATCGCACTGCTTGAAAAAGGTGAACTCGGTTCGGCCATGGATATTCTGCATCACTACGTCCTGCCCGAAGGTCAGCCTGCGCCGCAGGAAAAATTTTCCCTGCCAGATGCAGAGAAAATGGCGGCGATTAAGCGCATGCTCACCGGCTTCTCACTGCTGTTAAAGATGGATGCCCGCGCAGATATTGCCGCCTATGACGGTAACTATCTTGCGATTGTGGGTGAAAAATCCCAGCTGGCCTCATGGGAAAACCAGACCCACAGCCCCCGAACCCAGCACTATTACAAACGTATTCCCGGCGCGGGGATGCGTCCGTGGAATGACAATCCCGCTGCGGTGAATGCGCTGCTCAACGAATGGATCGATACCTTATGAAAAAAAATGTTCTGGTTTTGCCGGGAGACGGTATTGGTCAGGAGGTTTGCGACGCTGCGCTGCCCGTTATCGGTGCGCTGGATCTCCCCATCAACCTGACCTTTGGTGAAATAGGCTGGTCCTGCTGGGAACGCGAGGGCAATCCTGTGCCGGCACGTACCTGGGAACAGATTGCTGAGGCGGACGCGGTGCTGCTGGGCGCCATCACCAGCAAGGGGAAAGTGCAGGCTCAGCAAGCGCTGCCCGTCGCGCTCCAGCAGAAAGGCATTGAGTATGTTTCACCGGTGATTCAGCTCCGTCAGCGTCTTGGGCTCTATGCCAACATCCGCCCGGTGAAATACGTGACGGGAGATCGCCGTCCTTTCCGCTGCTGTGTGATTCGGGAAAATACTGAGGGGCTGTACGCCGGTATGGATTTTAAGGGTGTCGGTGAGAACGTGGCCAGCTGGCTTAAACACCCGAATCTCGAAAAATATGGCCCGAAAGAGGCGGCATGGTCAGTGCGTCTGCAAACGCGCTACGGCCTGGAGCGCCTGTTTCAGACGGCCTTTGACTATGCCCGCCAACACCGCTTTTCACGTGTCACGTTTGCCGATAAACCCAACGTCATGCGCGAAAGCGGTCATTTTGCGGCAACAATCTTTCAGGAAGTGGCCGCGCGCTTCCCTGACATTCGGGCAGATATTCACAACGTGGATGCGATTGCCCTCTGGCTGGTGCGTAAGCCTCACGAGTTTGGCGTGATTGTCGCGGAAAATATGTTTGGCGATATCTTGTCGGATCTGGCCGCCGGCGTGATGGGCGGGCTTGGCCTGGCGCCCAGCGCCAACATTGGCAGCGAAGTGGCCTATTTTGAACCGGTACACGGCAGCGCGCCGGGGATGGCGGGGCAGGGAAAAGCCAATCCGTGTGCGATGTTCTACACAATTGCGCTAATGCTGGCGTACCTCGGCTTTGAGGCGCAGGCGGAAAAACTGCAGCAGGCTGTCGATCGTGTTGTTCGTGAGGGGAAGGTGGCGACCTACGATTTAGGCGGCCCGGCGACAACGGAGGAGATGGCAAAGGCGATAATCGACGCCCTGGTTCAGCCAGCCATCGCTAAAACGGCCAGCGTGATTGCGATTGGTGATGAGCTCCTGTCCGGGCAATGCCTTAACACGAACCAGCAGGCTATCAGTCAATGCCTTGAAGAGGCGCACTACCGTGTCAAATTTCAGGCGACCTGCGCAGACAACATCCCGCAGATAAGCTCGGTAGTAACAGGGCGTATCGGGCAGGACGATCTCATTGTGATGTGCGGCGGCCTTGGCCCAACCTCTGACGATAAAACCCGCGAGGCCATTGCTCAGGTTCTGAGCAAGCCGCTTGTGCACGACGAAGAGACGTGGAAAACCATTGAGAGTCGTCTCGTGACGTTCGGGGTGAAAAACGATCCTTCAAACCGTCTTCAGGCGCGTTTCCCCGAGGGCGCTTCCATTCTGGATAACGCTTGCGGCACCGCTCCAGGTTTCAGCGCATGCGTGGCGGGCAGCCAACTGGTGGTTCTGCCCGGGCCGCCTTCCCAGGCGCTGCCGATGCTGGAAGAGGCATTAGCAAATAACAAAGATACCGGGCCTGAAAGGCAGAAGCACTGCTGGACCCTGATCGGGATCAGCGAGAGCGAGGTCGGTTCTATCGTCAATGCGCTGGCCACCTCCACCGACTGGGACAGTCATTTTTTATGGAAAAGCCCTTACGTCATTGTGCAGATCGAAACCCCTGCACACCGGCCTTTACCGCTTCCGGTGAGGCAAAGTCTGGACAGCGCGCTGCGTCCCTATCTGGTGAGCAAACGTAATAAAACGGCGGGCGAAATACTGCGGGATGCGTGCAGTATCCGCTGGCATACGCCAGATGCAGCGCTCTCAGCGTATTTGCCTGCCGGGGGCCTGCCTCGCCAGGGAGAGCCGACGGTGCAGATGGATGTAACGGTCAGCCCGTCGTTCTCGGAGCTTCTGAACAGCGACGCACGGCTGGGGAAAATGACCCTGTCGGTTCGTCATCAAGATGGTCAGGCGCATCAGATAACGTTTCCAGTGAACAGAACACTGCTCGCGCAAACCCTGCCGGAATATGCCGCCTGGTGCGCCTTAAAAACCCTGACAACACAGCATGGATAATTCGACAATGACGATTCAATCAACGCTTCAGTCGCGCCTGCTGGCGCTGGACACGGCGGCCGTTTCGGACGCGCTGGACAGTTTATACATTGCGGGAGGCCTTGCGGGCATTAAGCTGCAGGCCGGGGGCAGTAAGCTGGCGGGACCTGCCTGGACCGTAAAATATGAAGCCTGCGTGGCGGAGAAAAATCAGTTTATGAATGCCGGGAACTATATCGATCGGGTTCCGGCTGGCGCGGTCATCGTTGTGGACAATGGCGGCCGTACGGACTGCACCAGTTGGGGCAATATTCTGACCACCAAAGCCGTGCTTAAAGGCATCGCCGGGTCCGTCATCTACGGCTCAGCCAGGGACATTGCAGACATTCGTCAGATGAATTACCCGCTGTTCGCCAGCAATATCTATATGGTTTCCGGCAAGAACCGTGCGCGGGTCACTGCGGTGCAGTGTGCGCTGCAGATTGAAGGGGTAACGGTCTGCCCTGGCGACTGGATTTTCGGCGATGAGAACGGCGTTCTGGCGATCCCCGCTGAGCAGCTGGAGGAGGTGATCCGTCGGGCAGAAAACGTAGAAAAAACGGAGCGTGAAATCATCAACGCTGTTCGTGAAGGCACCTCGCTCGACGTAGCCCGACAAACGCTTGGCTACCATGTGCCCTGGGAAGCAAAAGCATGACGCGGCCGTTTTTTGACTACTGGGCGTCCCGTTTGCGCTTTCTGGACGTGCACTATCACGCGCGCCCGGACAGCTACCAGCGGCGTTACTCCGCCATGGAGGCCGGAGAACGCTACGCGCAGTATCAGGGGGGCGTGGTGCTTAAGAACCATCTGGGAAGCGTCAGCGCGCTGGCATCGGCAATGCAGGAGCAAGGTCTGCCCGTCTTTGGCTCGGTCGTGCTGAATGCCGCCGCCGGGGGGATAAACCTTAACGTCGTCCGCCAGGCGCTGAGCCAGTATCAGTGTGAGGGTGCGCCCAGGCTGCTGGTGCACTTGCCGACCGTGGTTCCAACGACGCATAAAAGCGGGTTATCCCGAACGTTCAGCAACGAGTACGCCCGGCATTTCGCCGGGCAGCCGCTCTCGATTGCTGATGAGGCGGGTGAACTGCGTTCAGGCGTAAAAACGCTCATTCACTTTGCCCGGCACCATGACATTGTGATCTCCTCAGGACATGCGACGAAAGACCAAACGCTGCGTCTGATTGAGGCCGTTGAGCGAGTGGGCGGCTGCAGGCTGATGCTGAACCAGCCGGCGAATCCGATGACGGGATTTACCGCCCGGGAACTGCGCGCGCTCGGCGAACATGAGTGGCTCTTTGTGGAGCAGTGCGCCCTGACGGTCTATTTAGGCTATCAGCCCCTCGACGATCTCTGTGAGGTGCTGACGGGAGTGCATAACCTGGTTTACAGCTCGGATCTGGGCCAGCCGGGCCAGCCCGACATCGGCGAGTGGCTGGAGGACAGCCACCGCTGGTTCAGAGAGGCCGGACTGGATGCGGCGCGCATTGAGGAGATCGCGCTGCTGAACCCGCTCAGGATGCTGGCGCCGGGGCCGTTGCCAGGTTAAGCGTGCGGAGGAAATCAATGAATGCCTGTTCCTTGGGGGAGGGGTGAGGATTGATATGCACCACATACAGGGGAAGAGGGGCAGGCATAAACGCGTCAAGGGCGGTGATGATTTCTCCTGATTCCATTCCCGCTCTCACGGTGAATTCCGGCAGGTAACAGATCCCTAACCCGTGATGCACCATATTGCACAGGTCGAGGCTGTTACTCACTCTGGAGACGTAATGAGGGCGGATTTCAACCAGCTCATCGTCAATCACAAACTTCCAGCTGCGGCGGTGGTTATCAAAATGCAGGAGACAGGTATGCTGGCGCAGATCGTCAGGATGCTGGGGAATGCCGTGCTGCTGCGCGTAGGAGCGTGAAAGACAGGTGTATTTTCGCCAGTAGCCAATCAGCGTGTAATAAAGGTTGCTGTCGGGCAGTGGGCCACACTGCAGCGCCAGATCGAAGCCGTGGCTGAAAAGCTCCATACAGTGATTGCCGGTCACGATATCCAGCTTCAGATTGGGATAGCGTTCCAGGAAGGCGCCAAGGTGCGGAATAACGTGCTGATTGCTGATGGAATGGGGGATACCCACTTTGAGATTTCCGCCGATTTCGTTACTGAGGCTTTTGACATCCCTGAGGCAGGATTCATATTCATCAATAATGAGCAGGCAGCGCTGGTAAAATTGCTCACCGGCCGTCGTCAGAGAAATGCGACGTGAATTGCGTTTAATCAGCTGCGCATTCACCTCGCTTTCCAGCTTTTCAATTCTGCGGCTGATCATGGCCGGGGAGAGTTTCATGGCCATCGCGGCGGCGCGGAACCCCTGACACTCTACGACCATTCTGAAGGCTTTCATATTTTCCAGCATTGTGTCCTCCTGACCCGGTCTGGTATCGCTATTCTCGCATTATTTCATCAGCATGTTGTGCTGGTTTTTCTCGCAAAGCGTTATCGCCACGTGACTATTCTGACAAATTTCGCAGCGGGCAGTTATAGTTAGCCTGTGACCATTCGTTTTATCGCAGGGAAACTATGATTCGCTTATTCTCGCTCGCGCTGATGCTTGCTGCCGTAACGCCCGGTGCGCTGGCTGTTACGTACCCGCTGCCGCCTGAAGGCAGTCGTCTTGTCGGCAACCCCGTTACGGTTGTGGTCCCCGAGGGAAATACCCTGCCTCTGGAGTACTTTGCCGCGCAGCACGGCCTGGGGCTGAGCAACATGCTGGAAGCGAACCCGGGCGTGGATCCTTTTTTACCAAAAGCCGGAACGACTTTAACTATTCCCCAGCAGCTGATTTTACCCGATACCGTCCGCGAGGGGATTGTCGTGAACGTGGCGGAAATGCGTCTCTACTATTACCCGCCGGGCAGCAATACGGTGGAAGTGTTGCCCATCGGCATCGGTCAGGCCGGGCGCGAGACTCCGCGTAACTGGGTGACGGCGGTTGAGCGCAAGCAGGAGGGACCAACCTGGTCTCCGACGCCGAACACGCGCCGTGCCTATGCGGCAGAGGGTAAAACGCTCCCGGCCTTCGTGCCCGCCGGGCCGGATAACCCGATGGGGCTGTATGCGATTTATATCGGCAGGCTGTACGCCATTCACGGCACAAACTCGAATTTCGGCATCGGGCTGCGGGTGAGCCAGGGCTGTATTCGTCTGCGTAACAACGACATTAAATACCTTTTCGATAACGTTCCCGTAGGCACCCGCGTGCAGCTTATCGATCGGCCCGTAAAGATGACCACGGAGCCGGACGGCAGCCGGTGGGTAGAGGTTCACGAGCCATTATCACGTAACCGCGCGGAATTTGAGTCAACCCGGAAAGTGCCTCTGCCCATTTCAGCCGCGCAGCGAACGCAGCTGATAAACGAGGGCGCGGGCGCCGAACTGGAACGGCGGTCGGGGATGCCGGTTAAGATTGGTATGTGAAGCAATTGTGCGGGCTGGTGCCCTCACCCCATCCCTCTCCCACGGGAGAGGGTTCACACACTAAAAACGGCAACCCGGTTGCCGTTTTGCATTTACCTTGCACAGAAAAGCAAAAAGCCCGCTCGTAAGCAGGCTTTTCAAATTTGGCTCCTCTGACTGGACTCGAACCAGTGACATACGGATTAACAGTCCGCCGTTCTACCGACTGAACTACAGAGGAATCGTGTGAACGGGGCGCATATTATCGACCTGCGTTCGGCTTGTCAAAGGGTGGATTAACGCCTTTTGATCGTTTGCTGACAAAATCGGCAAAGTGATGTTTTTGACAGCGGAATGCACCGCTTTGGTGCGGAAATACCTCTAATGGGGCAGATCATAAACTGCTGTTTCAGTAATAAAACCACACCCCATGATTAGGTTTCCTTATTTTCAGGCGCTTAGCGACCAATTCAGACTGTATGGTAAAAGTGGCATTCATATTGCAAAACCTGTTCAACAACGACAGCCGGTTCCGGCAAAGCATTTCGAACAGGGGGCAAAATGAACTTAAGACGACTGAAATACTTCGTAAAAATCGTCGATATCGGCAGCCTGACTCAAGCGGCAGAAGTGCTGCACATCGCGCAGCCCGCGCTGAGCCAGCAGGTGGCTACTCTGGAAGGCGAGATGGATCAGCAGTTGCTGATCCGCACCAAACGCGGCGTCACGCCAACGGAAGCAGGCAAGATCCTTTATACCCATGCGCGCACCATCCTTCGCCAGTGTGAACAGGCGCAGCTGGCAGTGAATAACGTGGGCCAGACCCTGAGCGGACACGTGTCTATTGGCCTGGCGCCGGGAACGGCCGCGTCCTCTATTACCATGCCGCTGCTGCAGGCCGTCCGCGCTGAGCTGCCTGAGGTGCTGGTGTACCTGCACGAAAACAGCGGTTCCGTCCTGAATGACAAGCTGCTGAACGGCCAGCTGGACATGGCGGTGCTTTATGATCGCTCTCCGGTCGCCGGGATCACCAGCCAGCCGTTGCTGAAGGAAGATCTCTATCTCGTGGGCACCCGCGAATGTCCGGGCCAGAGCGTAGACCTCACCGCCGTGGCAGAGATGAACCTCTATCTGCCGCGCGACTACAGCGCCGTGCGCGTGCGCGTGGACGAAGCGTTTTCCCTGCGCCGCCTGACGGCCAAAATCATCGGTGAAATTGACTCGATCTCCACGCTGACCGCGGCCATTGCCAGCGGAATGGGCGTCACCGTACTGCCCGAATCCGCCGCGCGTTCGCTGTGCAGCGCGGCGAACGGCTGGATGGCGCGCATCACCACGCCGTCAATGAGCCTCCCGCTGTCGCTGAACATGTCCGCGCGCGGTTCTCTGTCGCCGCAGGCGCAGGCGGTAAAAGAGATTTTGATGTCGCTGGTCAGCAAGCCGTCGCTTGAAAACCGTGAACTCCAGCTCGTGAGCTGATATTCCATAAAAGCATAAGATGCTGGTTTTTATTATTTGTTCTGCAGCGCAGCTGACTCTAACAATAGAGCTATGTCAGATGTGCCGGAGTGAATCGTGAATTTCCAGCAGCTTAAAATTATCCGTGAGGCGGCCAGGCGGGACTACAACCTGACCGAGGTCGCCAATATGCTTTATACCTCCCAGTCCGGCGTCAGCCGCCATATCCGTGAGCTGGAGGAGGAACTGGGCATAGAGATCTTTATCCGCCGCGGCAAGCGGCTGCTCGGCATGACTGAGCCGGGCAAAGCGTTATTGACCATTGCTGAGCGTATCCTTAACGAGGCCAGCAACGTGCGTCGTCTGGCGGATCTCTTCACCAATGACGCCTCGGGCGTACTCACCATCGCCACCACCCACACCCAGGCGCGCTACAGCCTGCCGCCGGTGATTAAAGCCTTCCGCGAACTTTTCCCCGACGTCCGTCTGGAGCTCATCCAGGGCACGCCGCAGGAAATTGAAGTGCTGCTGCAAAACGGCGGGGCGGATATCGGCATTGCCAGCGAACGCCTGAGCAACGACCCGCTGCTGGTGGCCTTCCCCTGGTTCCGCTGGTACCACAGCTTATTGCTTCCGGTCGATCATCCGCTGAATCAGGTCTCTCCCCTGACGCTGGAAGACGTTGCGAAATGGCCGCTGATCACATACCGCCAGGGGATCACCGGACGTTCGCGCATAGACGAGGCTTTCAACCGTAAAGGACTAACGCCGGACGTGGTGCTGAGTGCGCAGGATTCTGATGTCATCAAAACCTACGTCGAGCTGGGTTTGGGCATTGGCCTGGTGGCGGAACAGTCCAGCGGCGAACGCGAAGACGGGAACCTGGTGCGTTTGGATACGCGTCACCTGTTTGATGCCAATACCGTATGGCTAGGTCTGAAGCGCGGGCAGCTGCAGCGCAACTATGTGTGGCGTTTTATTGAGCTCTGCAACGCCGGGCTGTCGGTGGATGAGATCAAACGCCAGGTGATGGAGCCGGAAGAAGTGGCGATTGATTATCAGATTTAGCTGCTGGCTTGCCCGGTAGCGCTGCGCTGACCGAATCAGGGGGCAGGGATGTCGTCACTTATTGTAAGTGGTGGGGACATGTTGCTGCATCAATTCAACGATCCATTCAATAAAAACGCGCAGCCTCGCGTTGACATGGCGGTTCGGCGGAAATGCCAGATACAGGGGCATTGGAGCAATACGCCATTGTTCAAATAGCGGAATCAAGTCACCACGAGCCTGATGTGCTGCCGCCATATAGACTGGCAGCGCAATCACGCCTAATCCCGCTAGCCCAGCTTCGAGGTAGGCATTGCCATCATCTACTGCCAGCACATAGCTGGCCTTGATTTCAATACGTTCACTCTCGCGGTGCAGTATCAGAGGGTCAATCTTACCGGTGCGTGAGGACAAGAATCCCACGATGCGATGGTCCGTGTTTTCCAGCTCTCGCGGATGCGCAGGGGCACCGAGGCGTTCCACATAACCCGGTGCGACGTAAACACCGATTGGCAAATCGCCGACATGGCGCGCGATCAGGGACTGGTCGCTGATTTCACCGCCCCGCAGGACGCAATCCACGTTGTCGCCGATCAGATCCACCACTCGGTCGCTCACGCCCATATCGAACTGGATATCAGGATAGCGCGCGTGAAAAGCCGGTAGCGCGGGCACCAGCACGAAGCGGGCGAGAGGCGTGGGCACATCCACCCGTAGCCGTCCCCGGGGCGTCATCGCCGAACTGGAGAGGCTGTTTTCAGCATCCTCCATGTCCGCCAGCAGGCGGATGACGCGCTCGTAGTAGACCGCGCCATCAGGCGTGACGCCGAGCCTACGGGTGGTGCGATGGAGCAGCTTGACGCGCAGGCGCGCTTCCAGTTGCTGAATCAGCTGAGTCACCGTGGTTTTGCTCATATGGAGCGTTTGGGCAGCCTTTGTGAAGCTGCCTGCCTCCACCACGCGAGCAAAGGCGCGCATCGCATCAAAACGGTCCATCCATCATCCTCTCACTTCACCGATTGTTTGGATATTACAAACAATGATGGACAAAGTCGCCTGTTTATCCCTCCGCTTTAGCACCTTAGAGTGTCTCTATGTTCACCGGGCAGATTTCGCCCCATTACAAAGGTACTAACATGACAACACGCGAAGCCGTTTTTCCCTTCGGACGCCAGGCGCTCTATGAGCGCAATCGGTATTCACCCGCCATCAAATCTAACGGCTTCCTGTTTGTTTCGGGACAGGTGGGTAGCCGGGAGGATGGTTCGCCTGAAGAGGATCTAAAAGCGCAGATCCGGCTGGCATTCGATAACCTTAATGCTGTTCTCACGGCTGCGGGCTGCACGTTCGATGACGTGGTTGACGTTACCCTTTTTGTTGTCGATCCCGAGTCAAACCTCGACGCAATCTGGAGTATCCTGCCAGAATATTGGGGGGAAGCGCCTTACCCTACCTTGACCGGGATCGGCGTGACGTGGCTGTACGGATTCCAGTTTGAGATTAAGGTGATTGCCAGGCTACCCTGAGCGTTACGGATCTTTCCGACGGTCAAAAGACAAGACAGAGGAAAATTTATGAAGGCAGCGGTTTATGACGTAGAAGGCGCTCCCGGCGTCCTGCAGTATGTCGACGTCCCGGATCCGGTCGCCGGGCCTGACGACGTCCTGATTTCTGTCGAGGCTATCTCGATTGAAGGGGGCGATCTGATCAATCGCCGCTCAACTCCGCCGCCTCTTCCTTCATGGATCGTCGGGTACGCGGCCGCGGGGACAGTTGTTGCCGTCGGATCGAAAGTCCGTAACCGCAGGGTTGGGGACAGAGTGACGGCTTTTAGCATGCAGGGATCGCATGCGGAACGTTGGGCTGTGCCCTCAGAACGCACCTGGCTTATACCGGACGGGGTGGATGCAGCAGAAGCGGCGGCGGTACCGATCTCCTTTGGAACCGCGCATCATTGCCTTTTCACACGAGGCATGCTTCGGAACGGAGAAACCGTTCTGATTCAGGCAGCAGCGGGTGGCGTGGGGCTCGCGGCCGTTCAGCTTGCCTCACATGCTGGCGCGACGGTCATCGCCGTGGCAAGCGGAACGCAGCGAAGCAGCCGGTTGCTTGAACTGGGTGCCGCTCACGTCGTGGATCGGGCAAAGAGTGACGTCGTGGACAGTGTCCGGCAGGTCACCCACGGCACCGGTGTTGACCTCGTCATCGACCCGGTGGGGACGACGTTGCCTGCCTCGCTCTCTGCACTCGCGCCGGATGGACGCCTCGTCTTCGTCGGTAATGCGGGCGGTGGCAGCCTGACAGCCGACCTGTGGCCGGCGATGCAGTCTAACCAGACGCTCATGGGGGTATTCATGGGGCCACTTTTTGAAAGGCCTGAGGTCCGGGCAAGCGTGGACGAGATGTTGCAGGCTATAGCAGCAGGGCGCATCCGGGTTGTTATTGATCGCATTTTCTCCCTGGCTGACGCCGCCGCGGCCCATGAATACGCCGAGACAGCGAAACCGCTTGGCCGCATCGTTATGAAGCCGTGAGGGGGGAACCCCAAACTGACCTCATAATTCTCCCGATGCGGAAGCCGCCTCGCATTTCGTTTATCCGATCCGCCATAATCCTTTGAACCGCAAAAACGGTTTTCTAATATCACCCTTCCTGGTTACGCACTTCGTTCCCACCTGCACTGTTCTTCGATGGATAACGACTTTCTGCCCACTTCATTACGAAAAGGAAATCACCATGAATCTGATGAATAATTGTGCATATCCCTCCATGAATGTTATATTAAAATATAATATTCGGAGGTGCTCTATGTATACAACTCGTCTTAAAAAGGTCGGCGGATCCATCATGCTGACGGTTCCTCCCGCCGTGCTGAAAACGCTGGGGCTGTCGACAGACAGCGAAGTTGGCATGACCATTAATAATGGCTGCCTGATTATCGAACCTCAGAAACGGCCTCATTATTCACTTGAGGAGCTGCTGGCGCAGTGCGATCCGCACGCTGAAATGAGCGAAGAGGATCGGGAATGGATGGATGCGCCTGCGGTGGGCAAGGAGATCCTGTAAATGGAGAGAGGGGAAATTTGGCTTGTTTCACTGGATCCAATTGCTGGCCACGAGCAAAGTGGAAAACGTCCGGTACTCATCGTATCGAAGGCATCGTTTAACAAGCTGACCCGGCTACCGGTAGTGGTTCCCGTCACCAGCGGCGGAAACTTTGCACGTACAGCAGGTTTCACCGTTTCACTGGAAGGGGCGGGGACAAAAACAATGGGCGTTATTCGCTGTGACCAGCCCAGAACCATTGATATGGCTGCCCGGAACGGCATGCGGCTGGAACGCATACCTGACGCCGTTGTAAATGAAGTGCTTGCCAGGCTGGATGCGATTCTGAGTTAACTTCAGAGACGCAGAAAAGCAAAAAGCCTGCTTCAAAAGCAGGCTTTTCAAATTTGGCTCCTCTGACTGGACTCGAACCAGTGACATACGGATTAACAGTCCGCCGTTCTACCGACTGAACTACAGAGGAATCGTGTGAACGGGGCGAATATTATCGACCTGCGTTCACCTTGTCAAAGGGGGAAATTAAACTTTTCGTTCGTTTGCCGACAATTTCAGCAAATCGCTGATTTTATGGCAAATTTGCGTTCAAATTGCACAATAAAAAGCGCCGCCCGCAGGCGGCGCGCAGGATCAGAACAGTACGGAGTAGTTCAGGCCAAACGTACGACCGCGGCCTTTATAGGTATACAGGCCCGGTGCACCGTAGGTTGGGCTATACAGCCCCGGCGCGCGCTGGCCCCAGGCGGTGGTGTAGTCTTTGTCCAGCAGGTTTTCCACGCTGAAGCTGACCTTACCCACCGGCAGGGCGTAGCTGCCCAGGAAGTCGACCGTGTTATAGCCATCAATCTTCTTGCCGTCGGCGTCAGACACGTCAAAGGTCTGCGTGCTCTGCACGCGCAGGGTCCAGTCGCCCGGCGCCCAGTTCACCCATGCGCTGGCTTTCGACGGGCTGGCGCTGTCGACCGTCAGCTTCTCCCATTTCCCGTTTTCGCGGGTTTCAGACTTGATGGCGTTAAAGTTCGCGCCGGTGCTCCAGTCGCTGTCGGTGAAGAAATAGTCCACCTGGCCTTCAACCCCGTAGATACGACGCTTGTCGTCTTCGAGGTTGATGGTCATATCCGTCTTGTTGATGGTAATGGTTTTATCCGAGAGCGAGTAATACGCCGCGACCTGCGTGCGCAGGTTGTCGCCGGTGTAGCGCCAGCCCAGCTCGTAGGCGTTGACCTTAATGCCGTCCAGCGTTGAGTCGTTGACGTTTACGCTGTTCAGCAGGCGATAGTGGCCGTTGCTGAGCTGGTAAGTGCCGGAGCCGTAGTACTTCGCCAGGTCAGGGATTTCAAAGCCCTGAGAGAAGTTAAACCACAGCTGCTGCTGTTCGGTCAGACGACCAAGGATCCCGGCGTTGAACAGGAAGTTGTTGTAATCGGTTTTCCCGCCCGGTACCGCGTCGGCGGAGGTGGCTTTTCCGGTGGCGATGGCCTGCTGCTGGGTGTAGCCAACAAAGTCATCCACCTTGTTTTCGGTGTACTGATAACGCACGCCGCCGCTCAGGGTGATGGCGTCAATGTCGTAGCTCGCCTGCAGGAACGGGGCGAGGTTGGTGATGCTGTAGCCCGGGTAGCGGCCCACGTTGTAGGCGTTGTCCAGCTCCATGCCGCCACTCGCTGCGGCTTTGCTCAGGTTAAAGAACTGCTGGTTGGCATCGAAGGTTTCGTGGTCGGCATCCACACCCCAGGTCAGCGTCAGATCGTCCACCGGCTTGCTGTTCAGCGTCAGCTTGCCGCCGTAAAAATCGGTTTTCTGCTGCGACGCGCCGATGCTGGTTACCACGCCTTTGGTCAGGGTCGGGAACGGGTAATAGGTCAGGCTCTCGTCACGATAGTAAATCTGCGCGACCAGGTCCTGGCCCCAGAAGTCGGTATTGGAGTACTGCAGGTTAATCAGATGGCGCTCGGTTCCCGGCACGCGGTCAGAGTCGAGATTATCCTTGTTGTACGCGGTGGCATCGCCCGTTACCGCCGAGAAGTTCTTCCCGAGGTACAGCCCGTGCTTGCCGTCGGACTCGCTCTTGTAGTACTGCGTCGTCAGCTGCAACTGCTGGTGATCGTCAATGTTGATGGTGCCCGTGCCCATCACATCAATACGGTCGGAATACTGGAGGCCGGTCTGGGTGTTATCGATAATCACCTCGTCGCCGTTGCCGTCATACCAGCCGCCGTAGCGCTGATAAGAGACCGACAGACGGCCGGACGCGTTGTCATTGCCGCCGCTTACGGCTGCCGATACGTTCTCATCGTGGTCGTTGCGGCTGTTAAAGCCGGTTTTTGCCCCGGTCTGGAACTCAACTTCGGTCTCCGGCTGGCCCTTTTTGGTGACGATGTTCACCAGGCCGCCGGTGCTGCCGCCGCCGTACAGTGACGTGGCGCCTGAGATGACTTCGATGCGGTCAATGTTGAACGGGTCGATAGAGTCCAGCTGGCGGCTGTCGCTGCGGGACGAGTTCAGGCGCACGCCATCCACCATCACCATCATGGAGCGGCCGCGCAGGTTCATGCCGTAGTTGGTACGCCCCTGGCTGCTGACGTCCATGCCCGGGATCAGCTGCGCCAACACCTCTTTAATCTCTTTTCCGCCCTGAACCTGCTGCTCGATCTCAGACCGCTCGATGACCCAGGTGGTCTGCGCCATCTCGGCAACGCTGCGGTGCGCGCGGCTGGCAGAGACCACGATATTTTCTTCCTTTTGTTCTTCCGCCCACGCAGAGGTAGAAAGCATTGCAAGCAAGCAAGGATTTAAAACCCAAAGATGAGAACGTTTCATTGTTATGTTGATCCTGAATGTGTGTGTCAGTACTCAGTGGTTTTCGCTAACGATTTAAAAAACTGGCTGCTCTCCGGGCTGGTGGTGCTCCGCCAGTGGATAACGCCGGGGGTGGTGGCCAGCTCAAACGGCTCGTCGGCGTGCGCGCGATTAAGAATTCGCGCCGCGCGCCAGGCCATCAGGCTGAGCTGGGGTTCGGCAATGCCGAGACGATGCATCCCGGCATTCACGGCAAACAGGCGATTGCTCTGCGGACCGTCCCATTCGAGGGTGAAATCATTGTTAATGCAGAAAGCTTCGTCCGCATCCAGATGCAGCCGGTGAGACAACGGCGCGAGGAACGCGGGCTGCACGGCGCGGTAGCCGGTGGCGAAAATCACCACGTCGCTCTCCAACTGCTCGTGACCGCCGTCGAGGTGATGCTGAATGCTCAGGCGATGTCCGGTTTCCTGGCGCGTCAGGGCCGTCACCGAGCGGGACGGCATCAGGTGCGCCCAGGGTTTTTCGCGCAGCACTTCGAAGCGGTGGTACATGGCGCGGTAAATCGCCAGCAGTGACTCGGTGGTGATGCCGTCGGAGGTCATCTTCTGCTCGTGTAGCATCTGACGACGGGCCTCTTCGCCGAGCGTGGAGAAACTGTCCACGTACTCCGGGGTGAAATACTCGTTGGCAAAGGCGGCTTCATCCAGCGCGTTGTAGTTATTGCGGCGCGATACCCAGTTCAGGCTCAGCGGCTGGCCCCACTCTCCACGGAAGATATTCAGGAACAGGTCGGCCCCGCTCTGGCCGCCGCCGACGACGGTAACGCGCTTACCCGCGAGATCCGGCGTGCGCAGCATCATCTCGCTGGCGTGGAAGCAGGTATCGTCCTGTACCGTGACGCAGTCAGGCAGGTTGATCTGTTTGCCAATCCCCACGCAGACGTGACGCGCGAGGAAGCGGTCGCGCTGGGTCACGACCTCAAACAGACCGCGTTGCTCATCAAAGCTCACCTGCTGAACCTGCTGGCTGAAGGCGAGGTTGGTGAGGTTATCCGCCGCCCAGCACAGGTAGTCCGCAAACTCTTCGCGGGAAACCGTGCGCTGCTCGGTGGTCAGGAAGCGGTAGAACTTTTTGCGCTGCACCAGGTAGTTCAGGAAGCTGTGGCGGTTGGTCGGCTCCACGGCGCTGACCAGATCCTTCAGGAAGCTGGTCTGCATGTGGCAGTCCGGCACCATCATGCCCGGGTGCCACGAGAAGTGCGGTTTGCGCTCAAGAAACAGCGAGCTAAAGCCATCCAGCCCTTCTGCGAGGGCGGCGACGCTGAGGTTAAACGGGCCAATACCAATGCCGATGAAATCATAGGTTTTCATTGCGCGGACTCCCGGGAGGCCAGAAAAAGAGGGTTATCAAGATCGGTGACGTAGTTCGGCAGCATGCGGCTGCCGCCGTCGTGTTCGGAGAAGGTCAGTTTGACCGGGTTGAGGATCACGCGAATAATCTGCGGTTTAAACAGGTCGAATTTCGTGAAGCGCTCCGCAAGCTCCGGGTGCGCGGCCATATAGCGGTGCAGCACCCCGGCGAGGATCTGATAGAAGCGGTTTTCGCTTACGCCGCATTGCAGGGTGAGGCGTGAAATAAAGCGCAGCACTGTCACAAAGTTGCCGGTCTGCAGGTCGTGGATGATGTAATCCGCGCTCAGGCGCGCCGTCACCGCTTTTACCTGCTCCGGCAGGCTCTGTGCCTGCGGGAAATCCTCGTCCACCAGGCGCATATCACCCTGGAAATCCTTCAGCAGGATGCGCTGCACAACGTAGTCCTTCATCACCAGCGTCACGTTCTGGCCGTGGGCGATCAGCGCCACGCCGTAACGGCAAAGCAGGTGGTAGAACGGGATCACCGTCGCTTCGAACAGCTTTTCCAGCCACGCTTCGGCGGTTAACCCCGAGCGCTTGATCCACGCGTCGATCAGCGGACGTCCTGCGTTGTCAGTTTCCATCAGCGCCGCCATCAGCACCGCCTGTTCGTCCTCCTGAAGATAACAGGACGGGTTCTCCCGCCAGATTACCCCCAGCATCTCCTGATAGCGGTAGGGCGCTTTCGGCAGGGCCGCATAGCCAGGATGCGACAGATATCCGGCGGCGGGTTCGCCAAGCACCTGCGCGCCAGAGCGGGCAAGCGTGGCGTCGGCGGCGAACTGCTGCTGCAGCCAGCGCGAGGCCAGCGGCCCGGCGGCAATGTACTTGCCCGGAATGCCGCGATAGCAGGAGGTGTTGTAGATAGTCAGCGGCAGCTTGATGTCATACGGCGCACGACGGCTGGCGTTGGTGAGCGTGCGCAGGGACTGCTGCGCCAGATACTCATCGCCAAATTCGCCCAGCTCAACCATCTCACCGCGCGCCAGTTGCGCCAGGAAATGAATGGCAATTTTTTGCTGCCACTGCCATGGGTGCAACGGCACGGGCAGCCAGCTGTCATTCAGATCCAGCGCCTGCCAGCGGGCGTCAAACCGGGCGCGCTCGGCATCGTCCATGGTGCTGGCCAGCAGAGTGTGGATGTCGCAATCGGCGTCACTGCTCCAGACCAGATGCTCGCGCTGGACGGCGACCCAGTGCAGGCGGAAGCGCCCGCGGTATTCCGGCGCGTACTGGCGCAGCGCGTCCAGACCCCAGCCGCGGCGTCCTTTGTTGAAAATAAACTTCGGGTGACCGCTCATCAGACACTGTAATTCGTCCGGGTCGAGGTGGATCAGGGCGTCCGCATCCAGCGCTTCACGCGCCTGCAGCAGCTGCATGTCCCCGCGCAGTGTGGCGTAGAGATCTTCCATGTGCTCGGCCGTTTGCGCGTCGCTCATCTCCAGTACCGTCGCCAGCTGCAGCAGCGCGCGTTCCGCTTCCACGGCGGCGCCGCTGGCGGTGGTCAGCGTGTCCGGGTCGATATGCAGCCAGCCCCAGATCCCGCGCGTGGCGCGAAACTGCCAGGACTCGTTGCCCATGGCGATGCGCCAGCCGTCCGCCGACACCGGCTCAGCGCGCAGGGTGCGTTCGTATTCCAGCTCGGCGAGGATCTTCGCCACCATCTCGCGGTTCACTTTCTGCCAGAGCGCGTTCACAGTTCCACCTCGCTGAAGAAGCGGTGACGCTGGCTCATGATGAGGCGCGAGCGCTTGTGCGGGAAGTCGAACTCTTTCATCGCCTCAAAACCGGCGGAGGCCAGATGGCGGAACAGGCGCTGGTTGTCAAAACGCGGCTCGGCCACGATGCGCGCGGTGCGCGGCTCATCGAGATACAGATAGTGGCTCAGGCCGCGCAGCCAGCTGCGGATATACTGCGCGCCGCGCCAGTTCTCTTCGCCCACCAGCATGTGCAGCCCACGGTCAAACGGCTGCCAGCGGTAGTGGCGGCCAATCCGGTCCTCTGCCGCCCAGTAGAGTTCAAAATAGCCGAACGGCTGGTCGTCGAAGCAGCCGATAACCGGGTAGCAGTAGGTCGAGTCAAGCTGACGGCGCAGGTAGTTTTCCTGCTCGGCCTGCGGGCCCGCCATCTCCCAGAAGGCGTTCACGCGCGGGTTATTCATCCATTGCGTGAATCGTTCGCCGTCCAGCGCCACGTCGGCAACGCGGAAGCTGAGGGTGCGCTTAATCTGCGGATCGTAACGGCGATAGACCTCACCCTGCGGGCGGTGAGGGCGCAGCGGGAAGAACAGCTGACGGCTCTCATCAAACTGCATACCGCCGCTTGCCTGCGGACGCTCGCCTTTCAGCCACAGCGGCAGCTGCCAGAAGGTTTCACGCGCCAGATAATCCCCGTGGGCCTGGCGAAACAGTGCCTGCGCCTGCGGCTCATCCTGCCAGGCCGCCCACGGCAGGGTAATGCCGGTCAGGGCGGGCGCGGCAATAAATAGCTGATCGAGGGCGTCCACCAGCCAGCCGTCCGGGATCCCGGTCAGGCGCTCAAGGACCGCGCTGCCGTCGAGACCCAGCGTCAGCGGCAGGTTTTGTTCCGTGGCCGTGCAGCGAAAGCCGTAGCCGGAATGGACGATATTCGCGTTCGCCATCACGCCTTCTCCTTGTAAAACGGGTTGCTAAAGTCGAAGTAGATCACCGCCGGGTCGACGATGGTGTTTTCGTTGCGATCGTGCAGGTAGCAGAAGAAGTTGCCTTTGCAGTTCCAGGTTGGGCTGTCGAGCACGTAGTCGAGGCAGCGGGTCTGCTTCGCCGTCGCGCGCAGTTCGGCCAGCGCGTCACGCACGCGGGACATCAGGTGCTCTTCGCTGTCGAAACCGGCGGCGGCGAGGGCGGCGGTGACGGCAAGGGTGGAGTTCAGCAGCAGGTAGTACGGGAAGTAGCGCAGCAGCTGGCTCTCACCGAAGCGGTTTTCCACGTCTGTTTCGCCCGCCTCTTTCAGCCACGCGTCGGCCCCTTCGGTCCAGGCGCTGCCCTGACAGTCACGGTAAATAAGTCCGACAGGGAAATCCTGCTGCATCTCCACGAGGATATTTTGCTGGTGTGCCAGCAGCACCAGACCGTAGTCCGCCTCGGCGCTGAACAGCGGAAGCAACACGCGGTCGCAGTAAGCGTCCAGCCAGCAGCGGGCGGCCTGAGCGAGGGGTAAATCCAGACGCTGGCTCAGACGGCGCACCGCCGCGGCCAGCAGGCTGTCACCGCCGTCCGGCGCGGCCTGGGTCAGGCTCACCAGCACGTTGGTCTGGGTTTCAGGCGTGTCAAACAGCAGGTTAACGCGCAGGGCCATCAGGCTCTCTTCCTGAATGGTGCCGCTTTCATCGCGCAGCCCCGCCCAGCCGTCTTCCTGCATCACGCGCATGGTCGGGTAGCGCGCCTGTAAATCTTGCCAGCGTTGCGTTTTCGCCAGCCGGGCCAGGCGCATGCCGCGCTTAACCTCTTTTACCGACAGCGTGCGCACGGAGTTGGTCAGGCGCACGCTAAGGGAGAACTTAATCATGTCGCTGTTGGTTTCGCTGTACAGCGAGCGCGACGAGCTGGTGGGCAGCCACTGCGCGCCCGCTTCACCCAGGTCCTGCAAGGAACCGTTTGTCGCCAGACGCTGGCACCAGTCCTGCTCCAGCAGATAGTCGGCCTGCCACGGATGCATCGGCAGCAGCCAGCGGGTATCGGTGAAGTGGCCGAGCAGCTCGGGCGCGCTCTGGGCGGCGAAGCGCAGCAGACGCTCGCGCAGGGAGACGTTCAGGCTGTCACCGGCAACGAGCGTGCTCTCAACAGCAAACCAGCGCAGCGGGAAGCGGGAGCCGAAATCAGGCAGATACCGGCGCGCCTCGGTTTCGTTGAACGGTTCGTGGGATTTCGGCGCAGGATGAAACGCGTGGCCCACCAGCAGCGCCTGTTCCGCGTCGGCAAACGTCAGCGGCCTGTCGCGCAGCGTTCCCCAGCCGTGGCGCAGATCGATCGCCTGCCAGGTGTGCGCGTGGCTTTCGAGCGCGCGCTGTTTAAAACGCGCCAGCGTATCGGCATCCAGCGAGCCTTTTACAGAGGACTTTTCAAGAATTAAATCAACCAGTTGAGCGAAAGTGACGGCGTCACCGCTGTCGCTATCGCTCTGGATAAGCGTTGCCGGAAAACGGTACTGATGATGCTGGGTTGGGGAGAAATAGCGCACCGGAACCCGAAGGGCCTGGGTGGGAGAAAGCGGAATATGAATGTGCGCCAGTTCATCCGCTGCGGAAGCGGGGAGATAGCGCCAGTCCTTCGTCTCGCGCACCAGGGCGTTTAAAAAACACTGGGCTGCAACGTCTGTACCGGCAGAGCGGGGCAGAGCACGCATAGATGTACCTCATTCCATGACTGATAATAATTCTCGTTATGATATTCATTCTGTTTACAGTGGCAACTATTTTTGCAATATTTGTTTTCATAAACTTCATAATTTCCACACATTTATTGACACTATGTTCACATTCTCATGCGCGCTGACTCTGAAACGTTGACCGAAAACATCACCTCCAAAGCAAACTGGCCCCTGGCGCTATGCGCGGGCTTGCTGGGCATCGGGCAAAACGGTTTGCTGGTCATGCTTCCGCAGCTGGTGACCCTGACCGGACTTTCACTCTCTGTCTGGGCCGGGCTGTTAATGTTCGGCTCTATGCTTTTTTTACCCGCTTCCCCCTGGTGGGGACGCCAGAGCGAGCGCCGCGGTTGTAAGGTCGTGATGGTAGCCTCCCTCAGCGGCTATCTCGCCAGCTTTGGCGTCATGGCGCTGGTGGTCTGGGCGATGGCCGCCGGGTTGCTGGAAAGCCCCTGGGGGCTGGCGGGACTGATCCTCTCGCGTTTGCTTTACGGTTTAACGGTGTCGGGCATGGTGCCTGCCGCACAGACGTGGGCCATTCAGCGTTCGGGCCTGGAGAAACGCATGGCGGCGCTGGCCACCATCAGCTCCGGCCTCAGCTGCGGTCGCCTGCTGGGACCCCCGCTGGCGGCGCTGATGCTCAGCGTTAACCCGGTGGCACCGCTCTGGCTGATGGCGATCGCGCCGTTAATCGCCCTGCTGCTGGTGCTGCGCGAGGTGGCTGATCCGCCGCTGCCGCCGGTGGCTCACCAGGCGACCCGTCTGCAGATTTCCATGCTGCCGTTCCTGCTGCTGGCGATGCTGCTGGCAGCGCTGGTGAGCCTGATGCAGCTCGGCCTGTCTCCGCACCTCAGCCCCTTGCTGGACGGCAACGCGCGGGATATCAGCCATCATGTCGCGCTCCTGCTGAGCCTGGCCGCGCTGGCAACGCTCGCGGCGCAGTTTCTGGTAGTCCGCCCGCAGCATTTCAGCCCGCTGACCCTGCTTTGCATGGCGGCGGTGCTGATGGTGGCAGGGCTTGCGCTAATGTGCATCGCCGGGCTGGCGCTGTTCTACGTGGGGATTGCTATCACTTCGCTCGGCGCAGCGATGGCCACGCCTGGGTACCAGCTGCTGCTGAACGATCGCCTGACGACGGGGAAAGGGGCGGGTGCTATCGCGACCAGCCACACGTTAGGCTACGGCGTCAGCGCGCTGCTGGTGCCCGTTGTGACGCGCTTTTTTGGCGAACAGTATTTAACGATGGCTGCCTGGGGAATGGCGTTGCTGTTTTTAGCGCTGAGCATCGGGGTACGGTTTATTGAACGTACCCCAGTCGAAAAGCATTAATGCACGTGGCGGGGGCCATCTGTGCCCTCATTTTGCCGCAGGCGCTGGAGCGGATCCTGCTGATAAAACTGGCAGAAACGCTGCCACAGCGCCGGGAAGCGGGGGGCGAAAAGCTCGGGTGCGCTGAAGAAGTACTCTGACAGCACCGCAAAGCACTCGGCAGGGTCGGTTGCCGCATAGGCATCAATGCTGGCCGCGCTTTCGCCTACCAGGTCTATCTCATCCTGGATGTTATCCATCGCCGCGTGCAGGTCGTGCTCCCACCCCGCGACTTCACGAAGCGGAATAAAAGGCACGCCGCTGGCGCGATCGCCGTTGCGGGTATCGAGTTTATGCGCCACCTCGTGAATAATCAGATTAAAGCCGGAGGCGTCGAACGAGTCCTGAATGTCGAGCCAGTTCAGGATAATTGGCCCTTGCTGCCAGCTCTGCCCGGACTGCACCACCCGCTGGTTGTGCACCAGCCCGATATCATCTTCCCACTCGTCGTCGACAACGAACGGCGCGGGGTAAATCAGTACTTCGTGGAAACCGTCCAGCCACTCAATACCGAGCTCCAGCACCGGCAGGCAGAAAAGCAGGGCGATGCGGGCGTTTTTCAGCGGATCCAGTTCGAACCCCTGCAGCGGCACAAGGCGTTTTTGCTGCAAAAAACGATCCGCCATCTGAACCAGCTTCGACTGTTCATCCGGCTTAAGATTTGCCAGAACAGGGATCGCCAGCGCGTCATCCCACGGCAGCGCCATATCCCGGCCAGCCTCATTCGTTTTCCAGGGCCACTTAATCATCGCTTTGCTCGCAAACTCGTTACTTGAACAAAAATGGGAAAGTCAGGTTCAGTTAAGATGCCAGAAAATTGCGCACAGCTACACTTCCAGCCTGAATAAACTATCATTTCGTACGTAGCGGTGGGTAGCGCTTTGCAGGCATCACCTTCATTTTGTGACCTCCGTCGTAGCCTTAATTCGCAGGCTAAGTGGATAAACCCGTGCGGTATTGAAAAGATGAGCGATTTCAAAGGTAACAAGCAGGCGCTGCCCAATACAAAGGAAGATGAACGGCAGGCGATTGCTGACCAGGCCGGGCGCATTCAACTCAATCTCAACGATCTCTGACCTATTACAACACCGCGCCGGTTGCGGCAGGTCAATAAGACGCTATTATTTTTGACTTTGTTGCCTCTTCCCTGACAGGACATCCAGACGCTATGCCCGTGAATTTTGACCTTAACGATCTTTATGCCTTCAGGGCGTTAGTGGAATACGGTAACTTCCGTGTCGCCGCTGAATCTATCTGCTTATCCCAGTCGGCGCTGAGCCGCAGGATCGAAAAGCTGGAAGCCGCGCTGGGAACAAAGCTGTTTGACCGAACCACCCGTCGTGTCGCCCTGACGCTATATGGGCAAAACTTTGCTGAACGCTCAGCGCAGCTGCTTGACAACGTGGAGTCAATGCTGGCGGATGTCGATAAGGCCAGTGAAGAGCGGACGGGGCTGATTACGGTCGCCGCGGTACCTTCCGCCGCCTGTTACTTTATGCCTGATGTGATCCGTCGCTTTCAGTCTCGCTTTCCACGCGTTCGCATTAAGCTCATCGACAGCAGCGCGGGGAATGTGATTGACGCCGTGGCCCGAAGCCAGGCGGATTTTGGCATCTGCTTCGCGGGAAACTTATCGTCTGAAATTGAATTTTTCCCGCTGGTGGAGGATGTCTACGTTGCGGCATGCAGAAAGGATCACCCGCTGGCGCAGAAGAGCCACCTGACGTGGGAGGCGTTTTTCCAGCAGGACTATATCTCCCTCGATAAAACGTCGGGTAACCGCAACCTGCTCGATCGGATGCTGGGGGATATCATTCCCGAGCGCCCCAGCGTCTGCGAAACGCGCCACGTCACCACGATGCTCGGCATGGTAGAGGCGGGCATCGGCATTGCCGCCGTTCCCGCCATGTCGATGCCGACGTCGGAGCACACGCCGCTGACGCATCTGCCGCTGGTGGCGCCGGAGGTGAAACGCGCCGTGGGGCTTATCCGGCGCCGGGGGCGCATTCAGTCTTATATTGCGGCTGAACTGGAAAAAGAGATCACCGAGCGGTATCGCCGGACGTAACGGGGATCATCCCCGTCTCACGGATGGCCGCCCCTGAGGGCGGTGAGGCGAGATAGCTCAGTAGCGCTTTCCCCTCCGCGGGGTGTTCAGCGTGACGGGTGACCGCGCCGGCGAAGCGCGTGATGTACTGCAGATTGTCCGGGATTTTACCGATAAAGGTGACGCCTTCAACCGGCAGCAGCTCGCTCACCTGCTGGAAACCCACGGCGTATTTTCCTTTCGCCACTTCTGAGGCGACCGGAATACGTTCGACCATTGTTGCTTTAGCCGCCGCCTCGTTTTCAATCCCCAGTTTCCTGAACAGCGTCTGGCTGACATACCTGCCGCTGGCGCTGTCTGAGTAAGCGATGGAACTGGCCTGCAGCAGAGTTTTACGCAGCGTCGCCTCGCTGCTGATATCAGGAATATCCGCACCTTTTTTCACCACCATGCCAACGGGAGAGTCCGCGAGTTCAGTTCGCGAACCTGGCCTGGTCTGGCCGGCTTTTTCGAGCTTCGCCAGCGCATCGCCCACCATAATCACCACGTCGGCCTTCTCGCCGCGCGCGAGCCGGTTTGGGATCGCCTGCGGCGTATTGCCCATTGAGGGGCCAGGGATGACCACAATTTTATCCCCGGTCTGGCGTTCGTACTCCGGCGCCAGCTTTTCCAGGGCGGCTTTGAAACCGCCTGAAATCATCACTTTCACCTCCTGAGCGCAGGCATTCACGCTCAGGAACGTCAGCACCAGCGCGCTGGCGGTATAGCGAGAAGTGCGTGTCATGCGGCCCCCTGCGACTTAACGGTGTTTTGCACTGAAACCGCGCGACGACGGTAGAGGTAGAGGGTGGCCAGCAGGGCACACACCGCGGCGAAGCTCATCCAGTAGCCCGGCGAGGCTTTGTCACCGGTGTATTCAATCAGCGCGGTTGACATCACCGGGGTAAAGCCGCCAAAGACCGCCGTTGCCAGGCTGTAAGCCAGAGAGAACCCTGCCACGCGGACTTCAGCAGGCATAATTTCCGTCAGCGCCGGGATCATCGCCCCGTTATACAGCCCGTAAAGGAAGGAGAGCCACAGCAGGACGCTCAGCATCATCGAGAAGCTCGGCGCGTCAGCCAGCAGCGTCAGGGCCGGATAGCTGGTCGCCAGTGCCAGCAGGGTCATGGCAATCAGCACCGGCTTACGCCCGAAGCGGTCCGACAGCGCGCCGCCCACCGGTAGCCAGATAAAGTTAGAGATCGCCACCAGCAGCGTGACCAGCAGGCTGTCAGAGGCGCTCAGCATCAGCACTTTTTTGCCGAAGGTTGGCGCGTAGACGGTGATCAGGTAGAACGCGGTGGTGGTCATCGCCACCATCAGCATGCCCGCGACCACCACCTGCCAGTTGCCAAGCAGCGTTTTAAAGACCTGACGCATCTCCAGATGATGGCGGCGCGCGCTGAACTCTTCCGTCTCCTCCAGCTTGCGGCGCAGGAAAAAGATAAACGGCACGATTAAACAGCCGAACAGGAACGGGATGCGCCAGCCCCATTCACGAATGGCGCTCTCCTCCATCAGGGCATTCAGGGCAAAGCCCATCGCCGCGGCGACCATAATGGCAACCTGCTGGCTACCGGACTGCCAGCTGGTGTAAAAACCTTTGCGGCCCGGCGTGGCGATTTCCGCGAGATAGACCGAAACGCCTCCAAGCTCCGCCCCGGCAGAAAAGCCCTGCAGCAGGCGGCCCGTCAGGACAAGCAGCGGTGCCCAAAGCCCGATGCTTTGATAGGACGGGATAAGCACGATCAGGAAGGTGCCTGCCGCCATAATGGAAAGCGTCACGATCAGCCCTTTGCGGCGGCCAACCTTGTCAATATAGGCCCCCAGCACGATGGCTCCGATTGGACGCATCAAAAAGCCCGCGCCGAAGACCGCGAAGGTCATCATCAGCGATGCAAATTCACTGCTCGCCGGGAAGAAGGTGTGGGCGATGTAGGTGGCGTAGAAGCCGAAAAGAAAGAAATCAAATTGCTCAAGAAAGTTGCCCGACGTCACGCGAAGTATCGCGCCCGCCTTAGAGCGTACGGTTGCAGGTGAGGTTGAGGAAAACATGGTTATCTCCAGTTTATTGTTGACGTTTTACGCGTCTGTTTCTGAAAACTGGATCAGGATGGCGAAATAGATAAGCGCAATTAACGCATTGATTGATGCGCGTTACGCATCAATAGTGAGACGATAATGATGAGCACTATAAGCAACAATAACTTAACAAAATATTGGCTTTTTATTCACCAATGTCATCTAAGCCTCTGATATTGCGATTTTGTGATGTGGCGCAGAGAGAGGCTCCTGAGAAAGGGCCGGGCAAGCGCTTCGTTACCCGGCGGGTGCAATTTAGCGCAGCGCCCTGGCAATCGCGCTAAACATCAGAGAGGCCTCCAGCGGCTGGGCGCTAAAGGAAGGCTCCGCCTGTGGCCAGGTAGACCACTGGACGATGACCAGGTTTTCTTTCTGGTTCACCACGATCATCTGACCAAAAATGCCCAGCGCCCAGAGCGAACCTTTGAGCGAATCCTTCGCTGCCGGCTCAACGCCCCTGGCGTTGACGGGCACGGCGTTGTTCCACCACTGATAGCCGTACAGGCCTTCTGGATGCGCGTCTGATACCGAGCCTTTCGCCTGAGTCCAGTCTGACGACTCCTTCACCCAGCCGTCAGGCAGGATTTGTTTGCCCGAGGGGAGCATACCGTTGTTCAGGATAAATTCCCCGAAGCGACCCCAGTCCTCCAGCGTGGCGTTAAAGCCGTGCGCGCCGACGTCATGTTGACCTTTACTGTAGGCATGCCATACGCCGTCGCTCGCCATGCCGTACGGCTGCCAGATGCTTTTCTCCAGATACGCCGCGATCGTCATGCCGGTTGCTCGCTCCAGCACGTCACCCAGCAGCCAGGCTCCGCCGGAGGAGTAAGACCAGTTTTCTCCGGCCGGGTGAACCCTGCGTAATCCTTTCACCAGCTTGCGCACGCAGTCGTAGGTACCCGGCTTCGCCTCGCACTCGGTGAGCTGCGCGAAGTCGGAGTTCGGGTTGGTATAATCCTCGTTCCACGCCACCCCGGAGGTGTGGGTGATAAGCTGTTTCAGCGTCACGCCGTCCCACGCGGTGCCTTTCAGATCGGGTTCATATTTCGTGATCCTGTCGTCGAGTGAGTGAATTTTTCCCTCTTTAAGGGCTACGCCCACCAGCGCCGATACCACCGATTTGCCTACCGAGCGCGAGGTCCATAGCGTGGTGTCGGTATTGCCCTGGGCGAGATATTTCCAGGCGATTTTGCCGTCTTTCAGCACCAGCATGCCGCTGACGTTCTGGCGCTTGAGATATTCCTTAAGGCCGTAGCGCCTGTCGTTAACCTGATAATGGACGTCCGTTAGCGGCTTTTCCGATACCTGCAGCGGTACGGCGTTTCCGTGGCGGAAAATATCCCCGGCGTAGTTGCGATAATCATTACGAAATCCCACCACGCGATCGGCCTGATTCCAGGTCAGCATTTTATGGGTATCCGGCAACGCGGCGTCGAAGGGGGCAGGGCACACGCTGAGCTCAGTGCCTTCGCAGGCGGCCATTGCCGCAGGGGACAGCAGGCTGCTGAAGACAAGTCCCGCCAGCAGGGCATGATTTACTGTTCTGTTTTTCATATCCGTCTCGTATAGGTTAAGAACGGGTTCAGTTTAAAAAACCGGGGGCTATAATAAAAAACGCGTAGTGGGGGAAAATCCCCCAAAAAAACAGAGGGAGCGTAGCGTGGCTGGACTGATCTATTCCTTTGCACAGCTTGAGGCATTCACCGCCGTGGCTGAAAACGGGAGCCTGAGTAAAGCGGCAGTGGTGCTGAAGAAAGACCGAACGACGCTTCGCGATCTGGTTGATTTTCTTGAGGATGGGTTAGGCTACGCGCTGTTTATTCGCGACGGGCGTACCCTGCGGCTCACGCCGGAAGGCGAGCAGCTCCAGCGTCAGGCTCATTTGCTGATGCGGCAGGTCAAAGCCTTTGAGGCCTTCGCCAGGGAGGTCCCCCACGGCGCTACGCAGGACCTGACCCTGGTCTACGATCCTTTCACGCCCAGAGTTTTTCTGCGCAGGGTCATCGCTGAAATGGCGGCGCGAAAAATCCGCCTGAGCCTCATCTGCGCCTCGCGTGATGAATCTGAACGGCTGCTGGCGAACGCGCGCGCGGACCTGGCCATCTGCCAGGCGCGCAACCGCAGCGTGGGCGATAACATGGAGTGGCGGGCCCTGGGCGCAATCGATATGGATTTTTACGCCTCCTGTACCCTGTTTACGGGGACGTCATCCCCCCTTTCACTGCTTGACCTCTCCCTGGTTCCGCAGGTCGTTATGCACCCAGACTCGGACGAGCCGGTTGCGCGTCGCCTGCAGATTTCAGGGCATACCCTTTTTACGAACGAGCCGGAGATGCTGCGCGGTCTGCTGGAGCGAGGATGCGGCTGGGGGTTCTTACCAACCCATTTTCATGCCGTGCGGTGGCAAAACGTAAAAAGGCTGCTCACCGAAGTGGGCAGCCAGGGGATTAGTCAGACGATGGTCACCATCTGGAAGCCAGGAAGCGACAAGCGCGCCATCATTGCTGACACGCTGTCGCTTTTGCCGGAGCTATGGAAGCACTCAGCGCTGTGAACAGCCTTTACACTGCTGGTTCTGGATCTGCTGGAAGAAATCGTTGCCTTTGTCATCCACCAGGATAAACGCCGGGAAGTTTTCGACTTCAATTTTCCAGATGGCTTCCATTCCCAGCTCAGGATAGGCCACACACTCAAGGCTCTTAATGCTGTTTTGCGCCAGCACCGCCGCCGGGCCGCCGATGCTGCCCAGGTAGAAGCCGCCGTGCTTATGGCAGGCATCCGTCACCTGCTGGCTGCGGTTGCCTTTCGCCAGCATGATCATGCTTGCTCCGTGGGATTGCAGCAGGTCGACATACGAGTCCATGCGTCCCGCAGTGGTCGGGCCGAGTGAGCCAGAGGCGTAGCCTTCCGGGGTCTTGGCTGGCCCCGCGTAGTAAATCGGATGATCTTTAACGTACTGCGGCAGTTCTTCACCGTTGTCGAGCAGCTCTTTCAGCTTCGCGTGGGCGATATCCCGCGCCACGATGATGGTGCCGTTCAGCGACAGGCGGGTAGAGACCGGGTGCGCAGAGAGCTGCGCCAGGATCTCGTTCATCGGCTTGTTCAGGTTGATGCTGACCACGTCGCCTTCGCCCTGCTGGCGCAGTGATTCTGGAATATACTTGCCCGGGTTGTGCTCCAGCTTCTCAATCCAGATCCCGTCGCGGTTGATCTTCGCTTTGATGTTGCGGTCAGCGGAGCAGGAGACGCCCATGCCGATCGGGCAGGAGGCGCCGTGGCGCGGCAGGCGGATCACGCGGATGTCGTGGGCGAAGTATTTCCCGCCGAACTGCGCGCCGAGGCCGAGGTTCTGCGCTTCCTGGAGCAGTTCCTGTTCCAGCTGAACGTCGCGGAACGCCTGGCCGTGCTCGTTACCTTCGGTTGGCAGCGCGTCGTAGTAGCGGGTCGAGGCCAGTTTAACGGTTTTCAGCGTGGCTTCCGCTGAGGTTCCGCCAATCACAAACGCGATATGGTACGGCGGACAGGCCGCAGTACCCAGGGTGCGCATTTTCTCAACCAGATAGTTTTTCAGCTTCGCCGGGGTGATTAGCGCTTTGGTTTCCTGATAGAGGTAGGTTTTGTTGGCGGAACCGCCGCCTTTTGCCATGCACAGGAATTTGTACTCATCGCCGTCCACGCTGTAGAGATCAATCTGCGCGGGCAGGTTGGTGCCAGTATTCACCTCTTTATACATGTCCAGCGCCGCATTCTGCGAGTAGCGCAGGTTATCTTCGATGTAGGTGTTATACACGCCCTGGCTCAGGGCCGCTTCGTCACCGCCGCCGGTCCAGACGCGCTGGCCTTTTTTACCCATGATGATCGCGGTGCCGGTGTCCTGACAGGTCGGCAGCACGCCTTTTGCGGCAATTTCAGAGTTACGCAGGAACTGCAGGGCAACGTATTTGTCGTTCTGGCTGGCTTCCGGGTCGTTGAGAATGGCGGCAACCTGCTTCTGATGGGAAGGACGCAGCATAAATGCAGCATCGTGGAAGGCCTGCTGCGCCAGCAGGGTCAGGGCTTCCGGCTCCACCTTCAGGACTTCCTGGCCGTCGAACTCGGCTACGGAGACGTGTTCTTTGGTCAGCAGGTAGTATTCGGTGTCGTCATGGGAAAGAGGGAAGGGGTTCTGATAAAAAAACGGTTTATTCGACATAGTATTGCTCCACAAAAATAAAACCGCCGGAGGAGAAGTCCGGCGGTCAGGAATCAGAACATCATGGACATCCACGGATAGCCAATCAGCAGCAGGGCCGCCAGGAAGATGGCACCAAAGATGGTGCCGAGGCGCCAGTAGTCTTTGGTTGGCAGGTAGCCGCTGCCGTAGTAGATCGGGCTTGGGCCAGTACCGTACGGGGTGATGATCCCCATCACGCCCAGAGAGGTCACCATCAGCAGGACGAACACTTCCATATTCATGCCCGGAATGGTGGAGGCGATGGTCAGCATCGCTGGCAGCAGCGCGGTAGTGTGCGCGGTGGTGCTGGCAAACAGGTAGTGCAGCAGGTAGAACGCCAGCAGCAGGACGATGGTCGCCACGCCTGGAGAGATACCGCTCATCAGCAGGCCACCTTCTTTACCCAGCCAACTGATAAAGCCGGTAGAAGAGAGGCCATCCGCCAGCGCTACCAGGGTGGCGAACCAGACGAAGGTATTCCACGCGGCCTTGTTACCGGTGATATCGTTCCACTCCAGCACGCCGGTCCACAGCATCAGCCCGACGATGAGCAGGGCCGCCATCGCAGGCTCAATCCACGCGGCGGCGAAGATCCACATCAGCAGAGCGCAGCACACGAACACCAGCAGCAGAATTTCATTGCGGGACAGTTTGCCGAGTTTTTCCAGCTCACGGGTCGCCCACAGCGGCACTTCATTGTTCACTTTAACTTCTGGTGGGTAGAACCAGTAGGCCAGCAGCGGCATGGTCAGAATCAGCAGGATACCCAGCGGCAGGAAGGCGAGGAACCAGGTGCCCCAGGAGATATCAATCCCAACGGTGCTTTTCACCAGCGCCAGCGCCAGCAGGTTCGGCGCAAGGGCGGAGAGGAACATTGAGCTGGTGATACAGGCCGCGGTGATCGCCACCCACATCAGGTACGAACCAATCTTACGCGCGCTTGGGTCGTTGGGTTTTGAACCGTACAGCGGCGGCAGGTTAGCGATGATCGGGTAGATAGTCCCACCGCTGCGCGCGGTGTTGGAGGGGGTGAACGGTGCCAGCAGCAGGTCTGCAAACGTAATGGCGTAACCGAGCGTCAGGCTGCGACGGCCCAGGTACTTCACCAGAATCAGCGCCAGACGGCGGCCGAAGCGGGTTTTGTCATAGCCTGCGGCGAACATAAAGGCACCGAAGATCAGCCATACGGTTGAGTTACCAAACCCGCTCACCGCCCACTTAAAGGAGGCGCCCGCCAGCTTGAATTTCGGGTCGGCCAGCTGTTCAGGGCTGAACAGCACCCACTGGCTGCACAGGGCAATGGCAACCACGCCGGTCAGGCCAATCACCGCGCCCGGCAGCGGTTCGAAGATTAAGCCGACGATTACGCCGACAAAGATAGCGAAGTAGTGCCATGCGTAAGGCGGCAAGCCTTCTGGTACGGGCACAAACAGCAGCAATACGGCGACGATGACGGGCAATGCCATCATCAGCAATCGTTTTGCGTTTCCATTTGATGCCTGGTTCGCCACTGGGGGCGTTACAGCAGTTTTTGTATTCATAGTTTCACGTCTTAAGTTGTCAAAAATTCGGTTGCACTGAAAAAACAGAATCGCTTTCTTAAGTTTCTTTGCTTTTTTTAGTTATTAAAGGTGCGGTTTTGTATTTTCAGTAATAGCGATTTAACGCTTTTTTATGTGCGCTAAATTAAAAATTGATGATGTTTTTATATTGCGCTTTTGAATGCCATAACTATTGATCGCGATCAAAAAAACAGAATTGCAGCGTTATTTTTATGCTTTTATTAATAACCACTCTGGCGTATGGGGTTATTATCTGTTTTTCGGATTTGTTTTATCATTTTTGTAACAATATGAATTTTTAATTCGATATAACTTGTTGATTTACATGGAAATATTTAGTTTTTGGTGAAGTGGTTTTACCATTTTTTATTTAACGAGTTTTAAATTATTGTGAATGGCTGAATTACAATCGCTAACACCAATGTATTATTAGTGTTATTGCAGGGATTAAATAGTTTTTTAACTAACGTAATAACTTTAGAAACTAAAAAAATCATTATATTAATATCATGACATCGGCAAATAACGACGAAACAAAAAATCAATCCGATAACGAATTCTCAATTTTTAAAAGTTTGGAGTTTCTATTATGAGCACTAACGAACGCATTCTTAGCCCCTTCACATTACCGAATGGCACTGAACTGAAAAACCGTTTGTTAATGGCCCCGATGACAACCTGTACCGGCTACTATGACGGCACCGTTACCAGCGAGTTGGTGGAGTACTACCGGGCCCGTTCCGGCAGCATTGGTACCATCATTGTGGAGTGCTGCTTTGTCGACGATCTCGGTCTCGCCTTCCCGGGGGCGATTGGGATTGATAACGACGAGAAAATCGCCGGGCTGGCTAAAATCGCCGAGGCAATAAAATCCAAAGGCTCTAAGGCGCTGCTGCAGATCTACCACGGTGGCCGCATGGTCGACCCGAAACTGATCGGTGGCCGTACCCCGGTGGGCCCAAGCGCCGTGGCCGCGCCGCGTGACGGCGCCGCGACACCTGTCGCCCTGACCGCAGAAGAAGTGGAAGGCATGATCGGCAAGTTTGGTGAAGCCGTGCGCCGCGCCATCCAGGCCGGTTTCGACGGCGTGGAAATCCACGGGGCGAACACCTACCTGATTCAGCAGTTCTATTCCCCAAATTCAAACCAGCGTGACGACGAGTGGGGCGGCAGCCGCGATAACCGCGCGAAGTTCCCGCTGGCGGTGCTGGACATCACCCACAAAATGGTGCGCCAGTACGCCGATGATGCCTTCATCATTGGCTACCGCTTCTCCCCTGAAGAACTGGAGGTTCCCGGCATCCGCTTTGAGGACACCATGTACCTGCTGGAGAAACTGGCCGCGCGCGGCGTGGACTATCTCCACTTCTCCGTAGGCGCCACCCTGCGTCCTTCTATCGTCGACACCCAGGACCCGACGCCGCTTATCGAAAAATACTGCGCAATGCGTTCTGACACGCTGGCGCAGGTTCCGGTGATGGGCGTTGGCGGCGTGGTGAATGCGTCAGACGTGAATGAAGCGCTGGACCACGGCTACGATCTGATTGCCGTAGGCCGCGCCACTATCGCTTACCCGGACTGGACCGACCGCATCGCGGCGGGTGAAAGCCTTGAGCTGTTTATGGACAGCACCAGACGCGAGGAACTGAGCATCCCCGAGCCACTGTGGCGCTTCTCGCTGGTGGAGGCGATGATCCGCGACATGAGCATGGGCGAGTCCAAATTCAAACCTGGCACCTTTGTTGAGAAAGTGCAGGACGACGCTAACGAACTGGTGATTAACGTCAGCCTGGAAACCGACCGCATTGCGGACATCGAACTTGCCGCCGGCCCGAGTGAAGACGTTGAGTTTGTCACCAGCTTTGAAGAGATCCGCACCCGCATTCTGGATGCCAATACTCCGCACGTGGATGCCATTACCGGCGCAACCAGCCAGAGCGAGGCGGTGAAAAAAGCGGTCTCTAAAGCGATGCTGAAGTCCAGCAAGGCGCTGGCAGCGGAAGAGGGCGTTGACCCGAACGAAACCCGCAGCGTGGACGTGGTGGTTGTCGGCAGCGGCGGCGCCGGTCTGGCGGCGGCGATCCAGGCTCACGACGAAGGCGCGAGCGTGCTGATCGTCGAGAAAATGCCGACCATCGGCGGGAACACCATTAAAGCCTCTGCCGGTATGAACGCCGCAGAAACCCGCTTCCAGCGCGTGAAGGGGATTCAGGACAGCAAAGAGCTGTTCTACCAGGAAAGCCTGAAAGGCGGCGGAAACAAGAACAACCCGGAACTGCTGCGTCGCTTTGTGGAGAACGCGCCGGAAGCGATTGAGTGGCTGGCAACGCGCGGCATCATGCTGAACGACATCACCACCACCGGCGGGATGAGCATCGATCGTACTCACCGTCCAAAAGACGGTTCTGCGGTGGGCGGCTACCTGATCAGCGGCCTGGTGCGTAACGTCAATAAACGCAACATTGAGGTGATGCTGGATACCTCCGTCAGCGACATCATCTTCGAGAACGGCGAAGTGACCGGGGTTCGTCTGACCACCGAAGAGAACGAAACCGTCACCGTGGCAGCCAAAAGCGTGATCGTGGCGACCGGTGGTTTCAGCGCCAACAGCCAGATGGTGGTGAAATACCGCCCGGATCTGGAAGGGTTCGTCACCACTAACCACAAAGGGGCGACGGGCGGCGGTATCGCGCTGCTGGAGCGTATCGGTGCAGGCACGGTTGATATGGGCGAAATTCAGATCCACCCAACCGTGGAGCAGAAAACCTCGTACCTGATTTCTGAATCCATCCGCGGCGGCGGGGCGATTCTGGTCAATCAGAAAGGGGAACGCTTCTACAACGAAATGTCGACCCGCGATAAAGTCTCGGCGTCAATCATCGCGCTGCCGGAGAAATACGCATACATCGTCTTTGATGAGCACGTACGTGCCAAAAACAAAGCCTCAGATGAGTATATCGCGAAAGGTTTCGTGACCAGCGCCAGCTCGCCAAAAGCCCTGGCTGAAGCGCTGGGTATGGATCACCACGCTTTCCTGGCGACCCTGGAACGTTACAACGGTTTCGTTGAAAAACAGCACGACGATGATTTTGGCCGCACCACCGCCCTGCGTGCGCCCATCAATGAAGGGCCGTTCTACGCCATTCAGATTGCACCGGGCGTGCACCACACCATGGGCGGCGTGACCATAAACACCGAAACCTGCGTGCTGGACAACAACCACAACGTGCTGCCGGGGGCATTCGCTGCGGGTGAAGTGGTTGGCGGGATCCATGGCGGTAACCGTATCGGCGGTAACGCGGTGGCGGATATCATTATTTTTGGTACCCTTGCAGGACATCAGGCGGCGATGCGCTCAAAAAGAACGTAAGGCACCTGTTTCCCCGGCGGCGCAGTGCCTGCCGGGGCTACATATGAGGACTCATGCTATGCCTGATAGCCATCGCGTTTACAGCTACTCCGCCGTTCTGATGGGCTCGCCCATTCTCCTGAAACTCTTCTCCCATGACGAAGCCCTCGCGTCCCGCGTTTTCCGCCTGATCAAACAGTACGAAGATCTCCTGACCGTTAACCGCGCGCATTCGCAGGTAATGGACATCAACCAGGCGGCGGGTCAGCATCCGGTTACCGTCAGCCGTCCGGTGTTTGAGCTGATCCGCTGTGCGAAAGCGGCAAGCCTGCTTAAAAACAGCGCCTTTAACCTGGCGATCGGTCCGCTGGTGAAGCGCTGGAAGATTGGCTTTCAGGGCGACAGCGTTCCGCCTGCCGATGAAATTGCCTCGCTGCTGGCGATTACCCGGCCAGAGGATGTCATCCTTGATGAGGCGCAGACCAGCGTGTTTCTGACCAGAGCGGGGATGGAGATCGATTTGGGGGCCATCGCCAAAGGCTATATTGCCGACCGGGTTCGGGACTACCTGCGCAAAGAGGGGGCTGAGCTGGGGCTGATCAACCTTGGCGGAAACATCCAGACGTTAGGCTCGCCGGAAGGCGGCTGGAGCGTGGGGCTGAAAAAGCCGTTCGCCGGTGATGCGCTGATCGGCGCGATGACGGTGGAGAACCTCTCTGTGGTGACGTCGGGAACGTACGAGCGCTACTTTGAGCAGAACGGCAAGCGCTATCACCATATTCTCGACCCGCGTACCGGATACCCGCTCGACAACGAGCTGGACAGCGTCACCATCATTTCCAGAGACTCTATTGATGGCGATATCTGGACCACGCTGATGTACGGCATGGGGGTAGAGAAAGGCTGCGCTGCCCTGCGCGCGCGTCCGGATATAGAAGCTATCTTTGTGACCAGGACAAAAGAAGTGGTGATCTCCTCGATGCACCACTTCCGTTTTACCCTTCTGGACGAGAGCTACCGCGTTACTGGCAGTACTGTTTGAGCAGCCCGATCTGCTCAGGCTGTAAGCGGTAGCGATACACCGGGCGGCCGGTGGCACCGTAATGAATGCTGGTGAAAAGAATGTTGATTTGCGCCAGCCAGATCAGGTATTTGCGGCAGGAGACGCGTGAAATATTTACCGCGTTAGCCAGATCGTCGGTGGAAAATTCCGTCTCCGGGTGGCCGTCAATCCACTGGCAAATGGTGCGCAGCGTTTGCGGCGTTAACCCTTTCGGCAATTTCTTACTGTCCGCCAGCTCCGGCGCCCCGCCGTGGATCAGCCGGTCGACGTCCGCCTGCTCGTAATACTGGTGCGATCCCATCAGACTGTGCTTTGCCTTCCAGCCGTTCAGCGCCTCTTCAAAGCGCGGGAACTGGAACGGTTTGATCAGATAATCCACCACGCCGTAGTGGATGGAAGTCTGGATCGTGGCGGCATCGGCAGCGGACGAGATCATAATCACATCAATCGGACGGCCTGACGCGCGAATATCGGGCAGCAGATCCAGCCCGTTATCCTGCTGCATATAGACGTCCAGCAGCACCAGGTCGACAGGCTGGCTGGGGTTATTGATAATGGCTCTGGCCTGGTTGAGCGTGGAGGCGACGCCGCAGCAGCTAAAGCCTTCAACACGGTTGACGTACAGACGGTTGAGGTCGGCCACCATGGCGTCATCATCGACAATTAATACATTTATCACGCGATATTCCTCTCGCTATCCCAGGGGATGTGAACAAAAAATTGGGTAAATACGCCAGGCTCAGACTCGACGGTAATATCGCCGCCCAGGTTCTGGATCTGCTGGCGAGCAAGGAACAGCCCAACGCCGCGGTTTTCACCTTTTGTTGAGAACCCCTTAGTAAAAATAGCCTCCAGCTGGGTGGGATCAATGCCGGGGCCATCGTCGCTGACTTCGCAACTGAGCCAGCCATTCTGATAATGTAGCAGCAGGCCAATCTCGCCTTCCTGCTGTCCTGCCATCGCGTCGAGCGCGTTTTCGATTAAGTTACCCAGCGCGGTGATCAGCACCGCGACCTGCTCTTCGCTGGCGGTATCCGGTATCAGGCATTCATCCGCCAGCGTCAGGGTGACACCCGCTTCCTTCGCCCGGTTGATTTTACCCAGCAGGAACCCGGCAACGACCGGGGATTTTACCTTGCTCTGGATCGTACCGATATCCGTCTGGTAATTGTGCGCCGTCTGGATGATGTACTCCTCCAGCTTGTCGTAGCGCTTCATGTGCAGCAGGCCCAGGATCACATGCAGTTTGTTCATAAACTCGTGCGTGTGGCTGCGAAGGGCATCGACGTAGTTGACCATGCCGTCAATACGCTGCATCAGCTGGCTGATTTCCGTTTTATCGCGGAAGGTGGCTATCGCGCCGATGACCCGCTCCTGGCTTTTGACGGGCACCATATTGCACAGCAGCAGCCGGCCGTTACAGCTGATCTCCTGATCCTGACGCGCGACGCCCGTCTTTGAAATCTCCCGCAGGCTGGCCAGCAGGGGAGCGCTGGCGTTTTCCGACTGCTTGCCGGAGGGCAGGAGTAAAATCTCTCTGGCGGTGTGGTTAATCATCGTCACGCGGCCGTGAATGTCGACGGCCAGTACCCCTTCGCGAAGCGACTGCAGCATCGCCTGGCGCTGTTCGAACAGGGCGGAGATCTCATAGGGTTCGAGCCCGAACAGAATGCGCTTCAGCACCCGCACCAGACCCCAAATCGCCATTGAACTCATAAAGATGCTGAACAAAATCGTCCAGAGCGCGTTAAGCCGCCCGCGGGCTATCTGATCTTCCACCTTTTTGAGGGAAATACCGACCACCACGACCCCGATCTGATCGTGCTGGCTGTCATAGACCGGCGTGAAAACGCGAAGCGCTTCGGCGAGGGCGCCGCGGTTTACCGAGACATTCTCTTTGCCTTCCAGCGCGGGTTCGAGATCGTTGCCAATAAAATGCAGGCCGATGAGCGCCTCGTTCGGGTGCGAGTAGCGAATCCCCCGCATGTCGGTCACCACGGTAAGCAGCAGATCGTTGCGTTGGGTAACGGCTTTGGCGATGGGCTGAATAATGTCGGCCTGCGGGGACTGCATAAGGCCGCGCTGGATCTCCGGGCTGTCGGCCAGCGTGCGGGCGATACCCAACGCGGTATCTTTTACATCATCGCGGGTCGCCCGGGTGATTTGCACGGAATAGAGCGCAAAAACCACCAGCAGCACTGAGGCGATAATCGCGGACACCATCAACGTGACCAGCGTGTACAGTTTCATGGGGCGCTTGCGCGTCAGAGGGAAAGGCTGCAGATCGCTCATCAACACTCCGCGATGATTAAGAAAGGGGGTGATTATCGCTGATGATGGGCTTTTCTTAAAGCCATGTAAAAGCGTCGATTTGCTCTTCTTTTCGTGACCCCACTCGCAGGTCATCTATATAAAACACTTTATAGTGTGTGGGTACTCATAATAAGGAGGCTGTTTATGAGCATTACGCTTACCGGTTCGGTCAAGGAAAGACGGCACGCCAGCACGATGAATATAGATAGATTGTCCACGCTGGACATGCTGAAGGTTATCCACGAGGAAGATGCACGCATTTCTGCTGCTATAACCCCCTGCTTAACGACAATCGCCCGCGTGGTGGATAACGCCGCCGCGGCGCTCAACCACGGTGGCCGTCTGGTCATCGTCGGGGCAGGACAGTCGGGCTGCGCCGCACGGCAGGCTGCGGATGATTATGCGCCGGGGAAAAACCCTGTAATTGCCGTGACGGCAGAAGAGGGAGAAGGGCGCTACGAGCGCGGGGTCGCTGACCTGCAGGCCATCAAATTTGGTGAACACGATATGATGCTGGCGGTGACCGTCAGCGGAAAAACGCCGTGGGTCTGGGGAGCGATGCGGCATACCTGGTCGCTGGGAGCGCCTGTTGCGGTCATCACCGGTGATGCACAAAGTGAAGCGGCGCAGCTGGCAAGCATGGTAATTGCCCCTGAACTGGGGGCTGATGTGGTTGCCGGGTATCTCAATACCAGGGCGGGGATCGCGCAAAAAATGATCCTCTCGATGATTACCACCGGGCTGGCCGTTCGCACCGGGCGCGTTTACAGCAACCTGCGCGTGGATCTTGAGGCTAGCAGTACCAAATGGGCTGAACGGCAAATCGCCATTGTGATGGAGGCGGGGGGATGCAGCCGGGCGCAGGCAAAGGCCGCGCTGGAGAGCTGTAACCATCACTGTAAAACGGCGGTGCTGATGGTGCTGACCGGTCTGGATGCGTGGAAAGCCCATGAGCTGCTGGCGCAGAATAACGGGTTTATCCGCGTGGCGTTGCAGGAAGCGCCGTGAAACTTTGCCTCTGAAATAATAAAGCCCGCGCTGCGGGCTTTATTATTTTCAGGGAAGGATTAGAACTGGTATACCAGACCAACCGCTACGATGTCATCAGTACTGATGCCGTTCGCTTGATAGAAGTTATCGTCTTCATCCAGCAGGTTGATTTTGTAATCAACATAGGTAGACATATTCTTGTTAAAATAATAGGTTGCACCAACGTCAGCATATTTAACCAAATCTTTATCGCTGCCGTAATAAGAGTTCAGGTCTTTCCCTTTAGACATCAGGAAAGAAACTGCAGGGCGCAGACCGAAATCGAATTGATACTGTGCGGTGACTTCATAGTTCTGAGTCTTGTTTGCGACGAAATAATCACCGTATGGGGTCATATTTCGGGTTTCTGAATACATGGTCGCCAGGTAAATATTATTGGCGTCGTACTTCATACCCAGGGTCCAGGCGTCGGCTTTGTCGCCGCCTGCATTTGTTTTGGTTACCTGATCGTTGGTACGGTCAGAGGAGGCATAAGCTGCACCCGCGGAGAAGCCCATACCGAAATCATAGGAAGTGGAAAGACCCCAACCGTCGCCATTCTCTTTACGAATGTCGCGACCATTGCCTGTACCTTCCTGATCGTTAGAGGCACTTTCGTTATTGCCCTGGTACTGAATAGCGAAATTCAGTCCGTCAGCCAGGCCGAAGAAACCGTTGTTACGGTACGTTGCAACGCCATTCGTACGACCGGTCATGAAGTTATCGGTGTAGGTGTAGGAATCCCCACCGAATTCAGGCAGCATATCGGTCCAACCTTCAACGTCGTAGAGAACGCCATAGTTACGACCGTAATCGAACGAACCGTAGTCACCAAATTTCAGGCCCGCGAAACCAAGACGGGTCCACGCCTGGTTGCCACTGCTCTCAGTATTGTTCGCCTGGATATTATATTCCCATTGGCCATAGCCGGTCAGTTGAGTATTGATCTGCGTTTCACCTTTAAAACCCAGACGAACATAGCTCATATCGCCGTCGGAATTGGTGTTGTCAGAGAAGTAGTGCAGGCCATCGACTTTACCGTATAAGTCTAATTTATTGCCGTTGTTGTTATAGACTTCGGCGGCATGTGCTGCGCCAGCCATTAACACTGCGGGTACCAGAATTGCCAGAACTTTTCTTTTCATTATATATTCCCTTTAACAATAATTTATATGAATATATGTAATTACTC